>CAZRDD010000096.1:0-13595 GCA_964598675.1 uncultured Parafilimonas sp. | reverse complement strand
AATAGGCGCGGGTACCATGGGTAATGGTATTGCACATGTGTTTGCACAAAATGGGTTTAGTGTTAGCCTGGTGGCTTTACAGGAAGAACAATTGGTACAGGCGTTAAAAACCATTGGTAGAAACCTTGAGCGGCAGGTGGGCAAAGGTGTAATTATCGCAGAGCAGAAACAGCAGGCATTGGCAAATATTACCACTTATACCAGCCTGGAAGAAAGTGTTAAGCAGGCCGACCTTGTGGTGGAAGCGGCCACAGAAAATACCGCACTTAAACTAACCATTTTTAAACAACTGGATGATGCCGCCCCCCGGCACGCCATACTGGCCACCAATACCTCCTCCATATCTATTACCACGTTGGCGGCAGCCACAACACGGCCAGAAAAAGTAATAGGCATGCACTTTATGAACCCCGTACCAGTAATGAAGCTGGTGGAAATAATCAACGGCTACGCTACCAATAAAACAACCACCGAAACCATTGTTGCATTAAGCAAACAGTTGGGCAAGGTGCCGTGTACCGTAAACGATTACCCCGGTTTTATTGCCAACCGTATTTTAATACCAATGATTAACGAGGCTGTTTACAGCTTGTACGAGGGCATTGCCGGTGTGGAAGCCATTGATACGGTAATGAAGCTGGGTATGGCCCACCCGATGGGCCCTTTGCAACTGGCCGATTTTATTGGGCTGGATGTTTGCCTAAGTATATTAAGGGTATTGCACGATGGGTTTGGCAACCCAAAATATGCCCCCTGCCCGTTGCTGGTAAACATGGTTGCGGCTGGTAAGCTGGGCGTAAAAACCGGCGAAGGTTTTTATGTGTACACACCGGGCAGCAAGGATTTAGTGGTGAGCGAAAGGTTTGCGGATTAGCACAACATTCGCGCTAAACTTTAATAGCCGCTTCAGGGTTATTGCAGAGGCTGGTTAGTAAAGCAGGCCAAAACACCTTAAAAAACAATATTTGGGTAAGCAACCTTTACCGGCAAACGGTTTGGGTGCCAAAAAAACCTATAACACATCATTTTATTAACTCTGTATGAAAAAACACCTTGTTACCGGTTTATTCGTTATTCTTTTTGCGCCATTGTTTGCTTCTGCTCAAAAAGTAGAAAATGTGTACCGGTGCTCGTATTTTGACAACAATGGCGAAGATGGCCTGCACCTTGCTTACAGTAAGGATGGCCTGGCTTGGGCGGCCCTGCACCACGACAGCAGTTTTGTTACCCCAACCGTAAGCAACGATAAACTAATGCGCGACCCCTGCATCATCCGTGGTGGCGATGGGCTTTTTCACATGGTATGGACGGTTAGCTGGAACGAAAAAGGTATTGGCCATGCCACCAGCGCCGACTTGGTACATTGGAGCCAGCAGCAATACATACCCGTAATGCAGCATGAAGCTGGTGCATTAAACTGCTGGGCCCCCGAAATAATATACCAGGCAACCACCAAACAATATATGATTTACTGGGCCACCACTATTACCGGGCGTTTCACCAGTTCCGACTCCACCAGCGAGGGCAAATACAACCATCGCATTTACTATACCCTTACCAAAGATTTTAAAACATTTACCACGGCAAAACTGCTGTACGATAAAGGCTTCAGCGTAATTGATGCCACCATACAGCCTTATAACAAAGGGTATGTAATGTTTTTAAAAGATGAAACCCTTAAACCCGTTGCTAAAAAGAACCTGCACACAGCCACCAGCAGCGCTTTAACAGGTGGTTACAGTGCGCCATCGCCTGCCATTACCGGCAATTACTGGGCAGAAGGCCCCACCGCTGTTAATATTAACGGCGAATGGATTGTTTATTTTGATAAGTACATGGTGGGTAAATATGGCGCAGTATCATCCAAAGACCTGAAGGTGTGGACGGATATTTCCGATAAAATAAGCCTGCCCAAAGGCATAAGGCATGGTACGGTTTTTACGGTAACCAAAGCGGAGTTTGACAAGTGGTTTGGCCCGCAGGCGAAATAGCATGTTTGGTGTTTTGTTAAGCGAGCCAGGCAGATTTTTGTAAAAAGAATACATATATCGTAAATTCGTACAAACGGAAAGCTTTATGGCAACACTAACCATGCAGCAGCAAATGCAGGAGTATTTTGCCGGATTAAATGAGGCCGAGCAAAAACAGGTACTCGAGATGGCGAAAGCTCTTTTGAATAGCCACAACCCAGTGCATGAGGATATAGATGTAGACGAATACAATCGTGAAATAGACGAGGCCCTGGCCGAAGTGGCAAATGGTAACTTTATTACCCAGGCTGATGTTGAAGCGCAATCTGCATTATGGAGAAAGAAGTAGTTTGGTCGCCGCAGGCCCTGCTTCAGCTTGAAAAGGCGTATGAATACATTTTCAGGAGTTCAGTTCAAAATGCTGAAAAAGTAAGGAAAGATATTTTACAGTCAACACGGGGGATTGCCTCGCACCCCGAAATATATACCCTGGATAAATACAGGCAGAACAATGATGGCAGCTTCAGGGCTTATGAACTGCACCGTTACAGAATTTCTTATCAAATAACTGATGATAAAATTATCATTGTAAGGTTGAGGCATACCAAAATGCAGCCTAAAGCTTATTGATTATCATACACATTCAGGTTTTGTAACCGGTCGCTCAACACAGGGCCAGCGGGTACAAACGATGGGTGTTTTTTGTATAAAAAGGTAACGATAGGTTTATCCTTTTATACAACATTTTAAGCGGGCAACACCTTTACCTCCACCCCCCGCATATCGCCAAACAACTGTTTTAATTCGGCCACTTTGTTTTTGGGTACATCGGCCACCAACTTGCAAAAAAGTTGCAGTTCCTGTTCAACCACCTCGCAGTTAAATGCCTTTACCCAGCGCATAATATCGTTCATTTGTGTGTAGTCGAACATTACCTGCATGCGCACCAAAACAGGCTTTTGCACAAAAGGGGTAAGCTGCAACGCCATGCTGGCGGCAGATTTATAGGCGTTTATAAGGCCGGGTACGCCAAGCAGTGTGCCGCCAAAATAGCGTACCACCACTATCAACACATTGGTAAGATTTTTACTGTCTATCTGGCCAAGTATGGGTTTGCCAGCCGTGCCGGAAGGTTCGCCGTCATCGCTTACCCTAAAGTTGTTGCCATCAAGCCCCAGGCGGTAAGCAAAACAATGGTGTACCGCTTTGGGGTGTTCCTTTTTAAGCAGTTGCAGTTTTTCTTTAAACTCATCCGCATTGCGTATGGGGTAACTGTACGCTAAAAACCTGCTGCCACGGTCTTTAAACTCCGCTACGGCGGGCTGTGCTATGGTTTGATAAACATCCAAATCACTCATGTGTGCTTGCTGTATTTTTATAAAAGGCTATGCAGTACGTGTTTATTAATGCTCACAAATCAATCAGTCGTCTTTCCCGTAGCTTGCCTGTTTTATATTATGCTGGTAAAAAATAGTCTATCTTATCGCTAAATATTTTTTCGCTGTGGCTAAAACGGTAACCCCTTAGCCTGGGCGCAGGTAATCCTTCCCCAATAAACAAAGTATCATTGGTAATAACCCGTGCTTCATCCCACCTGCCAGCATCAATAAAGCTGTTCAGCAAGGCAGGGCCTCCCTCTACCATCAGGCTTAGTATGCGCAGCCTGTGGCAGGTGTTTAAAATCTGTTCCACCAGGTTATCGTTGCTGTTAACCTTGCAATAAACAATATTGCCAGCCTCTTCCTCCTTAATACTATTAAATACAATTGTTTTGCGTTGCCCGTTAAACAGTTTTAGTGTTTGGGGCAGTTTCAATGGCATATCAACCACCATTCGCACCGGGCCGGGGCCGTACCATAAACGGTTGTCCAGGGCGGGGTCGTCCAGCAGGGCTGTGTTGGTGCCCACCAGTATGCCCGCCTCGTGGCTGCGCCATTTATGCACCAGTTTATTGGTAACAGGGTTGGTTATAAACAGGCGCTGCGCCTCTGCGGCGTTAGCATCCACGTTATGGGGGTACGCCATATTGCCCTCAGCCGTTTGCGCCCATTTAAGTAACACGTAAGGCCGCTGTTGGGTATAAAAAGTAAAAAAGCGTTGGTTAAGCAGGCGGCATTCCTCTTCCAGCACACCGGTTATTACTTCCACACCCGCGTTAAGTAATTTTTCAATGCCTTTGCCATCCACCTCTTTAAAAGGGTCGCGGCAGCCTACTACTACCCTGGGTATTTTTTTTTGAATAATAAGGTCTGCACACGGTGGCGTTTTGCCAAAATGTGCGCAGGGCTCCAGCGATACATAAATGGTGGATGATGGTATAAGGTGTTCATCCTCTGCGGCAACGCTGTTAATGCAGTTTACTTCGGCATGTGCAAAACCATACTGGCGGTGATAGCCCTCGCCAATAATGCGCCCCTCATACACCAGCACGGCACCCACCATGGGGTTGGGGGCGGTGGTACCCGCACCCTCTGCCGCCAGTTGAAGGCAGCGCTGCATGTATAACGTATGGTTGGCCATAAGCGGCAAAGATAACAATATTAGCCCCTTGTTAAAATAACCGCCTGCTGCGTGTTTTTTGCAGCTTAGCCCCTAACATTGCAGTATGACGATACAGGAAGCGTACCAGCAGTTGTTGTTAGCATTGTACAACCTGTACGATAACAGGGAGGCCGCTAATATTGCCGACCTTGTTATTGAGCAGGTAACCGGCCTGCGCCGGATTGACCGTTTTATGCATAAAAACGACCCCCTTGCCGAACCTGCCCAACAGCAACTGGAAGGCTACACACGGCAACTGCTGCAACACAGGCCTGTACAGTATGTACTGCATGAGGCATGGTTTGCCGGGTTGCCTTTTTACGTAGATGGGCATGTGCTGATACCCCGCCCCGAAACAGAAGAACTGGTTGATTGGATTGGCACCCTGTATGCACCAACACAAAACGAACAGCAAAAAGCAGTGCAATTGCTGGATGTTGGTACCGGCAGCGGCTGCATACCCATTGCGCTTAAAACTAAGTTTAATGGCTGGCAGGTGCATGCGCTGGATGTTTCAGCCGGGGCATTGCAGGTGGCACAAAAAAATGCAACAGCACTGGGGGTGGCGGTTAATTTTTACCTGGCGGATATACTCAACCCCCAATACTGGCAGGCATTGCCGGTGTTTGATGTTATTGTAAGCAACCCGCCCTACATACGCCAAAGCGAGGAAGCTGATATGCGTAACAACGTTACTGGCTTTGAGCCCCATACCGCGCTTTTTGTACCCGATGAAGATGCCTTGTTGTTTTACAGGCAGATAACAGCTTTTGCCGCACAACACTTAACCCCCGGCGGGCGGCTTTTTTTTGAAATAAATGAAAGTTTTGGTGCAGAAGTATGCGCATTGCTGGCAGGCAGCGGGTTTACCAATGTTACGCTTAAACAGGATATGCAGGGTAAAGACAGGATGGTGATGGGCTGTAGACCATAATTGGCCGTAATGCACTTAAAGACTATGTTTTTTAGAAGGAGAGGTTACTGGCCAAAACAACAAGTTGCCTTACATCAAAAACGTTGACTTAGAAACCCCAAAGCCGGTTACCTTTGTGCGGTGAAACACAGGAAAAAGACCGTAATACTGGAAAATGTTACCGTAGAAGATTATGCCGCCGAAGGCAAATCGCTTGCCAGGGTAAATGGCAAGGTTATTTTTATTGAAAATGCCGTGCCTGGCGATGTAGCTGATATAAGGCTGCATAAAAACAAGAAAGACTGGGCTGAAGGGGAAGCCATAAGGTTTGAATCGTATTCTGCCGACAGGCTGATGCCTTTTTGCAGCCATTTTGGTGTTTGCGGCGGTTGCCAGTGGCAAATGCTGCCTTACCCTAAGCAACTGGTGTATAAGCAAAAACAGGTGGCCGATAACCTGCAGCGCATAGGCAAAGTAAGTCTGCCCGAAATTAACCCCATTATAGGCTGCGAAAATACCACCGGCTACCGCAATAAAATGGAATACACCTTCAGCAACAAAAGGTTTATACCTGCTGATGAGTTTAGAAAAATGCGCGAAAGCGGTGCCGAACCAACCGAAGCCCCGCCGGGCTATGGTGGCTTTCATGCCAAAGGGGTGTTTGATAAGGTGGTTGAAATAGATACATGTTATTTACAGGAGGAGCCTACCAACAAAATACGCAAAGCCATTGCGGCTTATGTGGTGCAGCAGAACATAGCGTTTTACGATGCACGCCTGCACACCGGCTGGCTGCGTAACGTAATGATAAGGATGGCCGTAACCGGTGAGCTGATGGTGAATGTAGTGCTGGGCTACGAGGACGTTGATGCACGCAAAGGCTTGCTGGAAATGTTGATGCAGCAGTTTCCTGAAATTACCACGCTGTTATATACCATCAACACCAAATGGAACGACAGTATTTTTGATATTGAGCCGCAGGTATATTTTGGCAAGGGGTATATATTGGAAAAACTGGAAGGGTTTACGTTTAAAATAAGCCCAAAATCGTTTTTTCAAACCAATACCCGCCAGGCCGAAAAGCTTTACCAGGTGGCGAGGGAATATGCAGAGCTTACCGGCACCCAAACCCTGTACGACCTTTACTGTGGCACCGGCAGCATTGGTATTTTTGCCAGCAGGCTGGCAAAAAAAATTATTGGGGTGGATGTGGTGAACGATGCCATTGCCGATGCAAAAGAAAATGCGCTGCTGAACAATATACACCATGCAGCGTTTTATGCAGGGGATGTAATTGATGTGTGCAACGATGCCTTTTTTGCAGAGCATGGCAGGCCCGATGTTGTAATAACCGACCCCCCAAGGGCTGGCATGCACGAGAAACTGGTAAACAAGCTGCTTGAAATGGCAGCACCGTTAATAGTGTATGTAAGCTGTAACCCGGCTACACAAGCCAGGGACCTTGCCTTGCTGGGCGAAAAATATACGGTGGAAAAGATACAGCCGGTAGATATGTTTCCGCATACACACCATATTGAAAATGTAGTGCAGTTGAAGCTGAAACAGAGCGTTTAGTTTTATTAACAAGATTAACTTATTAGTACGATGACACAGTTCAGGCCCGGGCGTTTTGAGATATTGCCGATGGTTATTAAAAACCTGCTGATAATAAATGTTTTGGTGTATTTGGCACAAAGTACCATACCTAAAGAAACATTTAATTTTGATGACCTTTTTGCTTTGCACACCTTGCAAAGCCCCCTGTTTAAACCCTGGCAGTTTTTTACATACATGTTTTTGCATGGCGGGTGGGACCACGTTTTGGGCAATATGTTTGCGTTGTGGATGTTTGGTGCCACATTAGAGAATTTGTGGGGCCCCGGCAGGTTTTTGGTGTTTTATATAGCCTGTGGGCTTGGTGCTGCATTGTGCCACATGGGGGTATTATACTTTGAAAATGAAGCTATGGTGGCACAGCTACATGCAATAGGTTCAGATCCGGGAGCATTGCAGGCTTTTATAGCCAAATATGGCCAAGACTATCAAACGCCATTTTCTTATGATGGTGCACGCCAGCTGTCAGATGCACTTATGGATGTTGGCACATTAGGGGCCTCTGGTGCTGTATTTGGTTGCCTGGCTGCTTTTGGCTACTTGTTTCCTAATGATTATGTGTATATATACTTCTTGTTCCCGATAAAAATAAAATGGTTTGTATTGCTGTATATTGGCGCTGAGCTATGGGTGCAAGTTCAGCATTCCGCTGGCGATAACGTAGCGCATGTGGCGCATTTGGGCGGGGCGCTGGTTGGTTTTTTAATGGTGTATTACTGGAAGAAAGGCAACCGCCGCAGCATATATTAACATAAGCTATCAATTTTTAGCAGCAATTTTGCAGTAAGTGAGGTAATACCTACATATATGGCAGTTATGCATCAAAACCATAAAAAAAACATTCTGCTTGGGCAGAGTGATAATGCGCTTACCTGGCTTATTATTATAAATGCCACTGTGTTTGCAGGGCTTTATTTTATACAGCTTATTTACCAGTTTACTTTTGATAAGGCGGATTATTTACAGTTTTTTCAACACAACATACAAAACTGGCTAACGCTGCCCGCCTCCTTAAATACACTTGCCTCCCGCCCGTGGACGCTGATTACCTACATGTTTGTGCACGATTCGCCACTGGGCCTTATCAGTACTCTTTTATGGCTATGGGTATTTGGCTACCTTTTGCAGGACCTTGCGGGCAACAACAAACTCTTTCCCGTGTACTTGTATGGCGGTGCTATTGCAGGTGTTTTGTTTATAGCCGTAATGAATTTAATACCCGGCCTTAAAACCAATATTAATTATGCGCCGCGTTTTATGGGCGGTGGTGCGTCGGTAATAGCTATTGCAGTGGCTGTAACAGCATTGGCACCCCGGTACAGGCTGCTGCCAATGATAAGCGGCGGCATACCGCTGTGGGTACTTGCGCTTGTATTTGTTGTAATAGATTATTCAACGGTGGTTAAAGTTGATGCCGCTTTTGCTGTTGCCCATTTAGGCAGTGGCCTTACAGGTTTCTTTTTTATACAACAATTGCGTAAGGGGTACGATTGGGGCGCATGGATGACGAGCTTAGTTACCTGGCTGGATGATTTGTTTAACCCTGCCAAAAAGCACGAAAAACAAAGCAATAAACAAAGGCTCTACTACAAAGCCACCAGGAAGCCTTACGAAAAAAAAACAGAGGTAACACAGCAGCGTGTTGATGAACTGCTTGATAAAATTAACCAGCAGGGTTACCACATGCTAACTGATGAGGAGAAAATATTTTTGAAAAAAGCCAGCGAACAAGATATAAATAAATGAGAAAATTTTTGCGCGCAGCCTGGTTGGTAATATGTTTGGCAACGCTGGCTGTGTATTTGCTTTCCTGTTTAACACCAGTTATAAAACCTTCCTCTTTTTCGTTCATCAGCCTGCTTGCAATAGCCTTTCCCTACTTGTTTTTAGCTGCATTTACTATTTGTGTTATCCAGTTTTTTGTGCATAAAAAATGGTGTGCTATAATGTTATGCGTAGTGCTGCTGGCAGGATTTAGAAACGTTCGTAACAGTTTTGGCATCAACACACAGCCCTGGCAAATGACTAAAGATTCTGCCACCTTGCGCATAATGACGTGGAATGTGGAAAGTTTTACCAACAGTTACTCACAGCACAACCCTGAATCAAAGTCCCGTGTGGATATGCTTAGCGCAATAAATGAATATAAGCCAGAAGTTTTGTGCCTGCAGGAGTATACGGATGTATATCGCCCCTCCAAATCGTACGCGTCTGTTAAAAAAGAGCTTGACTCCCTTGGTTATATTTATTCCTTTGTATCAAATGATTCTATTATAACCCGGTATTCTCCCACCCTTATTTTTAAAGGGGTATCAATTTTTTCAAAGTTGCCTTTAACAGACAGCAGCAGAACGATGATAAGAGAGAGGAAGGGTGAGCAGGAGCCCGAAAATTTTATTTATGCTGATGTTGTATGGAAGAACAGAAAATTGAGGGTGTGTACAGCGCATCTTTTATCGTTCAGGTTGTTTACCGATACGCTTCAGAGTAAGGATAAAAATATTTACAAGATAGCCTACGACCGCAAAAGGCGGTTTCAATATAAGCTTAGGGAAACAGAGCTGATGCACGAAAAACAGGCGGGTTTAATTAAAAGCATTCTTAACCAAAGCCCGTACCCGGTTATTTATTGCGGGGATATTAATTCAACACCTCCCTCTTATACCTATAACTATTTACGAGGCAATTTACAGGATGCTTTTGTGGAAAAAGGCGCGGGCCTGGGCGGAACTTTTTATAAGCTGGGTAAAGCGTTGCGCATAGATGTGTGCCTGCCCGACAATGCTTTTAAAGTGCAGCAATGTACGGTACCGCAACTGTATTTATCCGACCATTTTCCCGTGGTAGCCGATGTGGCCTGGAAATAAGGGTTAACCAAAAATATTAGCCAATTTCAACATGATGGCTAAGCGTATTTTTCCCCGGCCTCGCCCCAAGCCACATACCGTCCTCCTCTTCCTTACCCTCCACCTTATACCTTCCGCCTTAAAACATTCACCTTTTTCCTTCCACCTTAAACCTTCCGCCTTCCACCTTCTCCCTTCTACCTTCTATCTCTCTTACATCACTTCCTTCACCACATTCCAAATTACTTTAGGCTTGCCAAGTGTGTAATAATGCAGCACAGGCACCCCAAATTGTTTTAACTCTTTCGATTGCTGAATAAGCCACTCGGTGCCCACTTTTTCGCAATCTTCATCGGTTTTGCATTTCAGTATCTCGTTGGATAAGTCTGCCGGTATATCAACATTAAAAGTCCTGGGTAATACGCTCAGTTGCTTTTTGCTGGTAAGCGGTTTAAGGCCCGGTATAATGGGTACATGTATGCCATGGTCGCGGCACAGTTGCACGTAACTAAAAAATTTCTGGTTGTCAAAAAACATCTGGGTCATAATATATTCAGCACCTGCATCCACTTTATCTTTCAAATGCTGCATATCTGTGGCCAGGTTAGGCGCTTCAAAATGCTTTTCGGGGTAGCCTGCAATGCCTATGCAAAACCTGGTTTTACCGCCGTTGCGTATATCTTCATCCTGGTAAATACCGTTGTTAAGGTTTACCACCTGTTTCAAAAGGTCAATAGCGTAGCGGTTGCCTTCAGGCTCTGGCTCAAAGCTGGCTTCGTTTTTAGCAGCATCGCCCCGCAGTACCAGTACATTGTCAATGCCTAAAAAGTTCAGGTCAATCAGGGCATCTTCCGTCTCGCGCCTGTTAAAGCCGCCGCAAATAATGTGTGGCACCGCATCTACCTTGTAGTGGTTCATAATGGCGGCGCAAATGCCTACTGTGCCGGGGCGCTTGCGTACTTCCACTTTTTCAAAACTGCCGTCAAGTTTCTTTTTAAAGGCCGTCTCGCTGCGGTGGTAAGTAACATTTATCCAACTGGGTTTAAACTCCATTAACGGGTTAAGGTGGCTATAAATGGAGCTGATGTCTTTGCCCTTTAAAGGGGGCAGTATTTCAAAAGATACCAGGGTATTGTTCGCTTGTAGTATGTGGTCAGTTACTTTCATTGCAATAAAAATGGCTGCAATATACACCAGCAAAGCTATATATGCGTTAAAAACAGGTGGTTTGCAGGTAAGTATTTAGGGCCTTGTTATAAGCCAAATGGTTGATTGTAAAAACCATAAGCCCAAGTTTTAACTAAAACCACGGCGGCTTATTGTATTTCTTACTCTATTTTTGCCCAAACACATAACATTGAGCCTTACTATAACTACTACCAGCCTTGTAAAAATGTATGGAAGCCGCAAAGTGGTAAACCATGTATCCATACAGGTTAAACAGGGGGAAATTGTTGGCCTGCTGGGGCCAAACGGTGCCGGTAAAACCACCACGTTTTATATGGTGGTGGGGCTGATAAAGCCAGACGAAGGGCAGGTTTTTTTAGATAAAGAAGAAATTACCAAGCTGCCCATGTATAAACGTGCCCAAATGGGTATTGGGTACCTGCCGCAGGAAGCCAGTGTTTTTCGCAAGCTTACGGTGGAAGACAATATTATGGCCGTGCTTGAAATGACAAAGCTTACCAAAGCAGAAAGACATGCCAAGCTGGAGGCGCTGCTGAAAGAGTTTAACCTTAACCATGTACGTAAAAACAATGGCGACAGCCTTAGCGGCGGCGAAAGGCGCAGAACAGAAATAGCCCGTGCACTGGCGGTTGACCCCAAATTTATTTTGCTGGATGAGCCGTTTGCCGGTGTTGACCCTATTGCCGTGGAGGATATACAAACTGTTGTGGCCAAGCTTAAATACAGGAATATTGGTATTTTGATTACCGACCATAACGTAAACGAAACCCTTTCCATTTGCGACCGTGCCTATTTGCTTATTGATGGTAAAATATTTAAACACGGTACTGCCGAACAGCTGGCCGACGACGACCAGGTGCGCAGGTTGTACCTTGGTACCAACTTTGAACTGAAGCGGAAAGACTGGATTATAGAAATGGGGATGAAGGATAAAAACAAAGCCACCTACGAATCGCTGTTAATTGATTTGCAGCGGGCGGTGGAGGAATATAAAAGCAATGATGCCGGTATGGGCGGGGCGGATGACGGCAATACGGAGGTGCTTAATGAAATTGATTTACAGGTGGAGGAATACAGGCGTTTTCTGCAGGAGGTTAAACAGTCTGTAATTGAATATGGTAACCTGGTTAACGATGCTGGTATAATTGAAAAGGGCGAAACCTTTTTAACCGGTGGGGTTGATGCCAAGCAGGCCCTTGTTGAAATAATTGGCTATTTACAGCAAACCCAGGCAAGTGCAGCACCTGTTTTATAGGTGTATAGTTAATTAGTCGGTTTTGTTGCAGCAGGACAGGGGGCTACGGTAAAACGGGTATGATTTTTGTCATTTTACCGAAATAAAAGCGAACGATTATTAGTTTTGTCAAAATCATTGTTTATTTTTCCATTGTCTGCATGAAAATATTATCCCCTGCAATATCACGATTGGCCCGCCTGCGTTCAGTAAACATTGACCAATGGGTGAACGAGCCTGTAGCTTCGCAGCGCGAAGTGTTGCAGGACCTTGTTACCCATGCCCAAAATACCGAGTTTGGCCGCAAATACAATTTTCACGAACTGTTTAATGTACGAACGTTTAAACAGCGCGTACCCATACACGAGTACAACGACCTGAAGCCGTATATTGAAAGGATGATGGATGGCGAACAAAACCTGTTATGGAATACCCCCATTACATGGTTTGCCAAAAGCAGCGGCACCACCAGCGATAAAAGCAAGTTTATACCCATAAGCGAGGAGAGCCTGCACAACTGCCACTACCAAGGGGCAAAAGATGTGCTTAGCCTGTATTATATGTTTAACCCCGAAAGCGACCTGCTAACGGGCAAAGGCCTTGTAATAGGCGGCAGCCACCAGGTAAGCCCTTTAAATGATGAAGCCGCTTATGGCGACCTGAGTGCCATATTATTGGAAAATGCCCCGTTCTGGGGGCAGTGGATACGTACCCCTGAGCTCTCCATAGCGCTTATGGATGAGTGGGAGGGGAAGATTGAAAGCCTGGCACAGTCTACCATTGATGAAGATGTTACTTCTGTAAGCGGCGTACCTACATGGACGTTGGTTTTAATGAAACGTATATTGGAGATTTCCGGCAAGGCAACCATAAAAGAAGTTTGGCCCAACCTTGAGTTGTATATACACGGCGGCGTATCGTTTGTGCCTTACCGCGAGCAGTTTAAGAAAATAGTGGGTGGCCAGATGTACTTTTTAGAAATGTACAACGCCAGCGAAGGCTTTTTTGCCGCGCAGGACAGCCCCGATGCCGATGGTATGCTGCTTTTTTTGCAGCATGGCATTTTTTATGAGTTTATGCCCGTGGAGGAATATGGCAAGCCCGAGCCACGCACCATTGGCCTGGATAAGGTAGAGGTGGGTAAAAACTATGCACTGGTAATATCAACCAACGGCGGGCTTTGGCGTTACCTGCTGGGCGATACCGTAATATTTACCACCTTATACCCCTTCCGTATAAAAGTAAGCGGCAGGCTAAAGCATTTCATCAATGCCTTTGGCGAAGAGCTT
>CAZRDD010000095.1:0-13628 GCA_964598675.1 uncultured Parafilimonas sp. | reverse complement strand
ATAATTTATCTTTCTTCCGTAACTGTCTGTTAACACTTATATTCATTTTCATACTGTTATGGGTTACCCTTAACAGCAAATGCTAAAAAATATTTACCCTAAGCGCGGTACACAATCATTAAAACCAGGCACCTTACGAAGGTACAACTTTAAGCTGTTGGTGCTATTTTACCTTATTTACTCAGTTTTTAAGCAGCCATTTGGGCGTACATCTTAGTTTTTATCACTTTCACCGATTTTTTATTACCCCAAAAAACATTACGAACTAATTTGCTGGCATATTCTAAGGGTTTAGGGTTGAAAGAACAACCCCCTGGTTCCCCAGGGGGTTTCGCATTTTTATAAACACATGAGCTTAGCCTGGTTACTGCACAAAAAAGGCTGATGGAAAAACCACCAGCCCTTTACAAATCAATATGTTAAATCACTTTAACAGTTACTTATTTATAACTTTCTAAGCTTGATATTTTTAAACCAAACCTGGCCATTGCCATGGTAATCCTGAAAGGCAATATGACCCAATTTTGTCTTGCCATAACCTTCTGCATCTTTCCATTTACTGTGCTCTTTTTCGGCCTTCCATTTATCAGTCCAAAGGTCGTATTCCACTACTTTTTTATCGTTCAGCCAATGTTCAACATGGCCTTTATTAACTTTAATTACGGTGTGGTTCCATTCGCCAATAGCGTTAGCTGCATCAACCAGTGGCGGCTCCATAGCATAGTTCGCTCCCGTGTTTTGGTAAGGCTGTACCTGGCCTTTATACCCTTCGTTATCTAACAACTGGTATTCAGGGCCGCTTAAATAACTATGTTCGTACTGCTCGGTAACCATGTATAGTATACCGCTGTTAGCATTTGGCTGCATCTTCCAGTCTACATGCAGTTCAAAGTTTTCGTATTTGTCTTTCGTAATAAGGTCGGCGTATTGGTCTGCACTGTCTTTGTGGCAATAAATAGTACCGCCTTCTACCAACCATGAGCCTGGCTTGTTCTGATAAGTTCTCCATCCATCAATAGAACTGCCGTTAAACAGCAGTTCAAACCCTTGCTTTTTTTCCTCTTTTGTCAGGGTATTGTCTTTTGCCTGCTCCTGTTTGTTTCTGTGGGGCAAACGGGCCTGTACCGGAGCAATAGTGCTACCAGCGGTAACCAGCAACATGATGGCCAGCATTAATTTTTTGTTCATCATTTTTGTATTGAATTTTTAAAACTGGCCATGAAGGTAATGCTAACAGGTAAATAAAAACTACGCCTTAAACAAAACAGTTTACGTTATAATTATAAAACTCTTATTATTTTTACTGCATGAGAAAGATTACTGCCATACTGCTGTTTACTACCCTGCCATTTGCGTGTAAGTATGATACACAAAAATCGAAAGATGAGCTTAAAGTTAAGCTTATGAAGACCATGAATGATTTTTTATATAAAACAGTAAACTACGACTCCTCAACCATAAAATACCATGTGCTTGATGTAATATACTTTGAAGCCCCCTCAATGTACGATTGTGTATTTACCGTAAATATGAAAGAAAGAAACCTGGACACTACAGGCACTATGGAAGCAAGGATAACCAAGGATATGACAAAAGTCACAAGACGCTCCTAACTTACTGTAAATCAAATAAATAAGCTAATAAAAAGCCCCTGTTTTCTTTAATACCGCATTGCATGTGTATTAAAGAAAACAGGGGCTTTACCATGTTTTAATATTAATTGATGGGTTTTCCTGCTTTTAAATTTTCAATAGCGCTTGCAACATTGGTTTTATTAACCGGGTCGGTAGCCAGTGGTTGTGCAAGCTGGGCATATTTAAGAGCGTCGGCATATTTGCCTATTGCACTGTAGCCCCTCGCCAGTCCAAAACTGGTAACAAAAACGCCCGGATTTTTATCGTAATTCAACTTGAATACATCAAACGCTTCCTTATACTTTTTGTTGTTTAATAATTGCCTTGCGTACTGGTGTACTTCAAATACATTACCAAAGGGCAGGGCCTGCTTCATTATCTCACCAGCCTCTGCGTTTCGGCCAAGTTTATCCAAAACCTGCGCCTTTGTGCTCCATGACTGAAAACTCCTGTCGCCGCCAAAATTTTCGCTTACAGCCGAGTCGGCCCAAAGCAATGCCTGGTCAAGGTTTGTGTCATTGTCTGCACACCATTGGGCGGCCTGGGCCCACGATTCCCAAACAAATCCCTTGCTGGTTTGTAACTCCTGGCGAAAGCTGGCTAACTGTGTAGCTTTTAGGTCAACTTCTATTTTAAAAGGTATCGCCAATTTTTCCCAGGCAAGTGTAACCACTGCGCTGTTAGGTGTTTCTGCATTAAATGAATACTGCAACCATTCTACGCTATTTTCAACAGCAACCGGCTTTACTTTTACCCTTAGAGCATCTTCAGCAGGGTTATAATAATAACTACCCCATGCATTGTTGTTTTTGGAGAATATAAGGGTGCTTTCATCTGCACCATACGCTATAAAAAAACCATATTTACCGGCAGGTAAGTCCTGCCCTTCAATTTTAACTGGGGTGGTAAATTCAATAGTGGTGTTTTCGTTGGCACCTGCCCGCCACGGAGCCAGCTTGGCACTGCCAAAATGAAGATCGTTAAAACCCGGGGCAATTAACTGCCCCCAAATTTTACCTTCGCGGCCTTTTACGCCCGGCCTGTCGTAGTGAATGGTTACATCTGTAATACCTATCCGCTCGCCAACAACGGCCTTTTTATTCCCCCCGCTTGGCGGTGTAGTTAACTGGGCATACGTATGGGTACAAGCAAATAATACAAGTACCAGTAAAAGCTTTTTCATAAATCGTTTGGTTTTGATGAAGCCAAGCTATGAAAGAGTTGCCAGTTTTAACAGGCGAACGTTCCGGTTTTTTATGGGCGGCAAATAATGGGCTGTAAAACAGGTTGCCACACCTGCCCGAAAACGTAAATTTAACGCGCTCTAAAGCCCTAAAAGCAAACTGAAAACGGTAAACTGCCTGCCCTGCCTTATCTTTGCCGCATGCATTATGTTTCAGCAGAAGGATTAACCAAGAGTTTTGGCGTTACACCACTTTTCAACAACATCAGTTTCCATATTAACGAAGGGGATAAAATTGCACTGATTGCCCGCAATGGCGTTGGCAAAAGTACCATGTTGCGTATTTTAGCAGGCCAGGAAACGGCCGATTCAGGCAAGTTATGGATTCATAAAGATGTTACTGTTGCCCTGTTTGAACAGGACCCCAAGTTTGACGAGACCAAAACCGTTGTAGAGAATATATTTAGTGCCAATAACCCGGTAATGAACGTAATTAAAAAATACGAGCTTGCCATGGAAGACAATGATGGCGATGCCATTACCGAAGCATTGAGTGAAATGGATGAATACAATGCCTGGGATTTTGAAAGCAAAGTACAGCAAATTTTAGCCAAGCTTAACATACACAACTTACACGATAACGTAAATAAGCTTAGCGGCGGGCAACGCAAAAGGGTGGCGCTTGCCAAAACACTTATTGATATTGGTTTTGACCATAAGCATACCCTGCTAATGATGGATGAGCCTACCAACCACCTTGATGTTGAAATGATTGAGTGGCTGGAAAACTTTTTAAACCAGGAAAATGTAACACTGCTGCTGGTTACCCACGACCGTTACTTTTTAGATGCCGTTAGCGAAGAAATTTGGGAGCTTGAACGCAGCAACATGTACGTTTACAAGGGCGATTACGAAAACTACATGGAGAAAAAGGCAGCACGCCTTGAAAGTGAAAATGCGAGTATAGACAAAGCACGCAACGAATACCGGAAGGAGCTTGAATGGATGCGCAAGCAGCCAAAAGCCAGGACCACTAAAAGCAAAAGCAGGCAGGATAACTTTTATGAGGTTGAGGCCAGGGCAAAACAAAAAATTGAAGATGCCCAGCTACAACTGCAGGTTAAAATGAGCAGGCTTGGGGGCAAGATAATTGAAATGAAAAAAGTGTACAAAAGCTATGGGGAAAAGAAAATACTCAAAGGTTTTGACCATACTTTTAGCAAGGGAGAAAGGGCTGGCGTTATAGGTAAAAATGGCGTTGGCAAATCAACATTCCTCAATATGCTGCAGCAGCTGGAACCTGCTGACAGCGGCAAAATAAACATAGGCGAAACGGTTGTTTTTGGAAATTTCTCCCAGCTTGGGCTGGTGTTTAAGGAAAACATGCGTGTTATTGAATACGTTAAAACATTTGCTGAAAGCTTTCCGCTGGCCAATGGCGGCAGCCTTAGCGCCGCACAGTTTCTGGAACTGTTCCTGTTTACGCCTGAAAAACAGTTTACTTACCTTCAATCGTTAAGCGGTGGAGAAAAAAAGCGGTTGCAGTTGCTTACTATTTTGTTCTCCAACCCCAACTTTTTAATATTAGACGAACCTACCAACGACCTTGACCTGCCTACCCTGGCTGTGCTGGAAAAGTTTTTGAGCGATTACCAGGGTTGCGTGTTGATTGTATCGCACGACAGGTATTTTATGGACAGGCTTGTTGACCACCTTTTTGTATTTGAAGGCGATGGCGTAGTGCGCGATTTTCCCGGAAACTACACTCAATATCGTTTATGGTTAAAGGATGAGGAAAAGAAAACCAAAGAGGCTGGTTACCAGGCCCCTGCTGTTACAGCCCAGGCAACCGCTGCGATAAGTGCTAAAGCAGAAGCACCGGTTGCTGTTGTAGCCGAAGCCCCCAAAAGAAAACTTAGCTACAAGGAGAAAAGGGAGTTTGAATTGCTGGAAGAAGATATAGCCAAACTGGAAAACGAGAAAAAAGCCCTTGCAGATAAAATGAGTGCCGGAAACCTTGCCTATAACGACCTGGCAGAGGCTACCAAAAAAATATCTGCTATCACCCAGCAAATGGAGGAAAAAGAATTACGCTGGCTTGAATTAAGCGAGGGCGTATAGGCCCCTTATACATTGGCTAAGCCTGCGTAGCTTTATTTAATGTTCCGTAACCCCGGCAATGCTATCAACCTTTGCAAAACAAGCACTAAAAAAAGTGTTTTGCCTTAAATTGCTGTGCCTGCGCTTTTATATTTTCAACCCGGCATCTGACTAAACATAATGTAATAATACTTACCATGATACAATCGTTGTACAATTACGAACAATGATTGTATCATAACCGTACACAATCTACGTATAACTTCGTAATTAATATTCTGGTTACCAACCATTTAAATTTCCGGCACTGTTATGGCAAGCTTCACTACAGTAACCGTTACGTACAGTAGCGACCAATTTTACTTTATTAAAGCCATATTCATAAAATATCAGGTTCTTAAAAGCAAGCTGCCGAAACGTATTGCTTTTGAACACTAAGGAGGTTATTTACATGTTTAAAAACTATTTTAAAACAACTATCCGTTTTTTCCTCAAAAACAAAACGTACAGTTTTATCAACATTTTCGGCCTGGCTGCCGGCACCCTTTGTTGCCTTTATATATTGTTGTATGTGCAGGACCAGTACAGTTACGATAAGCACCACAATGATGCGGCGGATATTTACCGCATAACCACTTCACTTGTGCTTACGGGCGATAAACACAATAATTCCACAGCATCTCCCCCAATTGCACCAGCAATGAAAAAAGACTTTGGAGAGGTACTCCAGTTTACGCGGGTTATACCAACTTTAGGCGTAAGCAAGCACATGCTGCTATACAAAAACAGGTCGTTTTACGAGAAAGATGTTGTATATGTAGACTCTACATTTTTCAATATATTCAACTACCATTTTACCAATGGCCATGCATTAAACAGCTTGACCGAACCCTATTCCGTGGTTTTGCTTAAACCCGTTGCGGATAAACTTTTTGGAGTAGAAGACCCCGTTGGCAAGCGTATAACCATAAATGATGCCTATGGCAAAAATGATTTTAAGGTAACGGGTGTTGTTGACGAAAGCCTTGGTAAAACGCATATTCACGCTAACATGTTTATAACCATGCGAAGCGGCGGTATTGGCGATTATGTATTAAAGAATACCATGTGGGCAGGCAATAACTTTGCAAATGCCTACGTAAAACTGCGGCCGGATGCCAACGCAGCCCAACTGGAAAAGAAGTTGCCTGCGTTTTTGGACAAATATGGCTCAGCCCAATTAAAGGAGATTGGCATGCAAAAGCAGTTGCACCTGCAGCCAGTAACATCCATACACACTACAACAGGGTACGAAATTGAAATAAGCAAAACAGTAAGCCCATCATTCTTGTATATTCTACTGTTGATTGCAGTGTTGATACAGGTAATAGCCTGCATAAATTTTATGAATCTGTCAACAGCACGCGCTTCAAAAAGGGCTAAAGAAGTTGGTGTGCGAAAAGTTATTGGGGCTGAAAGAAAGGACATTATAAAACAGTTTCTGGGCGAGTCTATGTTGCTTTCTCTTGCAGGTGTTTTAACGGCCCTGCCACTGCTGCTTTTAGCAATACCTTATCTAAACCAGCTAACCAATGCAGATATTCAATTGAATGTTTTTAAAAACTACTGGTTATGGGTGGCTTTAGCCGGGCTGGTTATTTTCACAGGCCTTATAGCGGGCAGTTATCCTGCATTCTATCTATCTGCCTTCCAGGCCATGAAGGTTATTAAAGGCAATTTTACGTCACATATTTCGGCGGCAGGTATCCGCCGCTCGTTGGTGGTTTTTCAGTTTGTATTATCCATTGTGCTGATAACGGGCATTATTGTTATTTACAGCCAGCTTAATTACATTCAAAGCAAAGACCTTGGTTTTGATAAAAATCAGAAATTGATTTTCGGGTTTTATACCGAGGATACCCAAAACAAAATGCCCGGTTTTATTAACGATATAAAACAATTGGCTGAAGTTAAAGCCGTTTCAATGTCCGATAACTATCCTGGGCAGTTTGTTGGCCGTGACCATGGTGTATATCTTGCAGGTGGCAACATGACTACTGCCACAGATGTACAAAATATGCTTACCGATGAGTTTTTTGTAAAGGCCACCGGTATTAAACTTATTAGTGGCAGAGATTTTAGGCTGAACGATTCAGGGAAAGTGCTGATAAACGAAACATTGGCAAAACGGCTGGGCTTAACACCCGAACTTGCTCCTGGTACAAAGTTATTTACCCAGTACAAACCTAATCCTGCCACTTATGTGGAAGTGGCAGGTGTGATAAAAGACTTTAATTATAACTCATTACGGGGCGACATTAAGCCTTTTATGCTTATTTATGATAAAGACCGAAGTGATCTTTCAAACGCCATTGTTGCAACCAGCACCAAAAACTACCGGGAACTGATTGCTAAAATAGGGGCTGTATGGCATAAAGATTTACCTTCTGTTCCGTTTGAATATAGTTTTTTAGATGCGGAGGTACAAAAGCAATATGAAACGGAGATAACTCTCTCTCAAATACTAAATGCATTTACACTAATGGCAATACTTATTTCCTGCCTTGGTTTGTTTGGGCTTGCAGCCTTTAGTGCAGAGCAGCGCAGTAAGGAAATTGGTATACGAAAAGTATTGGGGGCAAGCGTTACCGGCTTAACAACACTGCTTTCTAAAGACTTTTTAAAACTTGTGCTGATTTCATTTATTATTGCAACCCCTATCTCTTTTTGGGCTATGCACAAATGGCTGGAGGCATTTGCGTACAAAGTAACGCTTAGCTGGTGGATGTTTGCACTGGCAGGTTTTTTAGCAGCATTTATAGCCTTATTTACAGTAAGCTCACAGGCTGTAAAGGCCGCGCTAATGAACCCGGTGAAGAGTTTAAAAACAGATTAATATAGCTTTTGTAATACAAAAAAAGCGTTAGTATTTTAATAAAGCCGTGTGGCCCTTAAAGTACTAACGCTGTTATATTTTACCAGTATCGCTTAATTACCGGTTAACCAACAACCAAAATTTAAAATAGGGGTTAAATAGCCATAAATACTCCATTAAACCTTATAGACACTATTGTTTTGTTGTGTTTTAACGCATTACTTTACAGGATAATTCACGTAAATAAAATACAACTCCCCCCCAAACGGCCACTGGTACAATTATGTACGGTGGCTTTTTTTATACAGCAGGCTCCTGCTGGCTAAGGCAATGAAAACTGCCTAAACCCCAGATAATATCGGTAGAATCTATACCAATCACTTCACGGTTTTTAAAGCAACTGGCTATAATCTGCAAAGCCTTATCATCCTTTGGCCCCCTGAAAGTAGGCACGATAACATACTTGTTGCTTATGTAGAAATTTGCGTAGGATGCTGGCAGCCGTTGGTCTTCGTAAATTACTTCATCAGGCATGGGCAGTTCCACTATGTTTAACTGCTTGCCATTTAACAACCGCATTTGCTGCAATTGTTTAAGGTTGTGCTGCAGCAAAGCGTAGTTTTCATCTTTGCTGTTTTCTTCTACTACGGTTATCACCGTGTCTTCATTTACAAAACGCACCGTATCATCAATATGGCCGTCAGTATCATCCCCCACAATACCTTCATCAACCCACAATACCTGCTCAACTCCGTAGTAATCCATCAGGTAGGTTTCTATCTGCTGCTGGTTTAAATGGGGATTGCGGTTTGGGTTTAACAGGCAAGCGGTAGAAGTCATCAACGTACCTTTTCCGTTAAACTCAACCGAGCCACCTTCCATAATAATACCCGGATTGTACACGGGCAGGTTAAAATGCTTACCGATTAAGGTTGGTATAATATCATCCTTATCAAAAGGCGGATATTTACCACCCCAGGCGTTATAGTTCCAATCCACAATTACTTTTTTTTGCGCTGCGGCTGGATTAATAAGAAAAGCCGGGCCATGGTCTCTGCACCAGGCATCGTTGGTGGGGTGAAAGAAAAATTCAACATTATCCATGTTAGCTCCAGCCGGTTCAATATGGCTAAGTGCAAAATTTTTCATCGCTTCATCTGCAACGTTTATTCTTACTTTCTCGCTAAAAGAAAGGTATTTTATAAACTCGCTGTACCTGGGGAAAATGGTGTGTATTTTGCCCGGCCAGCTTGCCTCTTTATGCGGCCAGCTTAACCAGGTGGCGGTATGCGGTGCAAACTCCGCCGGAAAATAGTAGCCGAGGCTTTTGGGGGTAACACTGTCGGAAAGTGCGAAAGACGGAGAGTCCGTTGACCCACTATTATTGCTATTTATTAAAGGTGATTGACCTTGCAAGATGATTAATTTTTTAGTGTAATTAATTTAGTGAGGTGTGAAGAAATGCTTCTAAGCACTAATCCCCGTCAATATACCTTTTAGTAATTGGCTGGTACGAGTCAATCCGCCTGTCGCGCATGAAAGGCCAATGCGTGCGGTAACGGTCAGTTTCGGCCGTATCAATTTCCACCACTACATTTTCTTCATTCTCGTGGGAGGCTTTGTAAATTAAATTGCCAAATGGGTTTGCCACAAAAGACCCACCCCAAAACTTCATTGCACCATCCTGCTCAAAACCTACACGGTTTACGCTAACCACGTGTACGCCGTTTGCAACGGCATGGCTGCGCTGTATAGTTTGCCAGGCATTGTATTGCTCCTGGTTAGTATGTTCATCCTGGCTGGTAGCCCAGCCTATAGCTGTTGGGTAAAACAATATTTCGGCACCCATCAGCGCGGTAATGCGCGATGCTTCGGGGTACCATTGGTCCCAACAAATGAGTATGCCAATGGTGGCAAATTTTGTTTTAAACACTTTATAGCCAAGGTCGCCGGGCGTAAAATAAAATTTTTCATAATAAGCCGGGTCATCGGGGATGTGCATTTTACGGTATTTGCCCAGGTAAGCACCATCAGCATCAAGCACCGCGGTGGTATTATGATAAATACCTTGCGCCCTTTTTTCAAAAAGAGAAGCAATAATTACCACACCCAGTTCTTTAGCCACCGCACTAAGCGTATTGGTTGACGGGCCGGGTATAGGCTCGGCCAGTTTAAACTTTTCGTAATCCTCTACATCGCAAAAATAAAGCGATGTAAAAAGCTCCTGCAGGCACACCACTTGTGCGCCTTTAGCAGCAGCTTCGCGTACCTGTTGTACTGCTTTATCAAGGTTAGCCTGTTTATCTGCGGTACAAGTCATTTGTACCAGCCCTATTTTAACTGTTGACATTCGCAAAATTTAAGGGTGCAAAGTTACTATAAAGTTGGGTAGCAGCCATAGCACAATCAAGCATATAAAGTTTAATTAATAGAGGGCCTGATTGGCGTTTTGTAACCCTGCATTTAAGGTTCTTCAGGCTTGGCAAGCTAATTAAAGCACTGCGTTATCAAACTTGTTTACTTCAACACTTCATGCTCAAAAAATATCCTGTACAACTGTGCAAGTGCCGCTATAATAAAAATGCCACCCATAGTAAGGTTAAGTAACTTGGTACCAGCTTTAACCTTTGTTATTACCCAGTTACCGCCGTACATATAAGCCGCTAAACCCGATATTGTACCCAGGGCACAACCGGCGCTAAAGAGATTAAATTCTATAAAAACAGGTCTGAGCAAGTGAAGATTGATAAGGTATGAACTCCAGATAAACCAAAAAGGTATTTGGGCGGGGTTTAAAGCACTCATAGTTACCCCCAGCCAAAACCTGTTTATTTTATTATTTAATACAAGGGCTTTTTTCTCGCCCTGCTGTTTCAGGGCCTGTATTATTGTTGCTGCGCCAAGGGTTAAAAAAAGCACAACGGTTACCCAGTTTAAAATCTCAAAAAAAAGTGTATGCCTTAATATCCAGGCTACGCCAGATATGGTAAGCCGCACATAAAGTAACTCAATAAGCATTACGCCAATGGAATACTTCCAGGCGTTGGCAAAACTTTCTTCCACGGTAATTTGGGTGGCAGTAATGCTCATTGTACCCAGTGGCAACTGCCCGAGAAAACTAACCAGCCACCCGAGGCATAAAACAATAAATAGGCTCATTGAATAGTATAAAACTGCAATAATAAGAAAGAAGAACCACTTCTCCCCGGTTAACAAACGCACAGACGCAAGGCTTCTCTTTTACTTACAAATGAGGCTCTTATTTACAAGGTTATTTACTCCACCCCCATAAAAATTTATGGACGAGGCTACTACGTCGCATTGCCCATTTTTGCCATACATTTGAGACAAATTGTTTGTTATGCAAGTTCCGGTAATGGCAGAATTAGTGGCAGCAGGCGAAACACCAGAAATACTGTTTTGGGTAGGTTGTGCAGGCAGTTTTGATCAACGGGCGCAAAAAATAACAAGGGCATTTGCAGCAATACTTAATAAAACGGGCATAAAGTATGCTATTTTGGGTAAAGAAGAAGCCTGCACGGGCGACCCTGCGCGCAGGGCGGGCAATGAATTTCTCTTTCAAATGATGGCCTACAACAATATACAGTTGTTAAACAATTATGGTGTTAAAAAAATTGTTACAGCCTGCCCCCATTGCTTTAATACACTTAAAAACGAATACCCTGAACTTGGCGGCCAGTACGAAGTAATACATCACACCACCTTATTGCAACAGTTGATAGATGAAGGGAGGATAAAATTAAAAGAAGGCGGCACATTTAAAGGCAAGCGTATTACCTACCACGACAGTTGCTACTTAGGCAGGGCAAACGATATATACGAAGCGCCGCGTAAAATACTGGAGCTGCTGGATGCCGAACTGGTGGAGATGAAACGCTGCCGCAGCAAAGGGCTTTGTTGCGGGGCTGGTGGTGCGCAAATGTTTAAGGAAGACGAGCCGGGCGACAAGCGCATTAATATTGAAAGAACAGATGAGGCTTTGGAAGTAAAACCGGGGGTAATTGCCTCTGCCTGCCCTTTTTGCAACACCATGCTTACCGATGGCGTAAAAAACCGCGAAAAAGAAAATGAGGTAGCCGTACTTGATATTGCTGAACTTATAGCGGAAAGCCTTGCCTAAATAAGATGTGCAAGGTTTTAAGCAGTGGCTTGTTAAATTGGGCCTTTATTTTAAAATTGCATTATTACCTGCAACCTATACTTTGCATCTTTAAAAAGTCTCTACTACCTTTGCGTTATGAATTTAGCATACCAGGAACATATACCGGAAGACTTTCACCCAACATCAAGGGTTTGGATATACCAAAGCAGCAGGCTTTTTACTATGAGCGAAGCCTTTAATATTGAGCCGTTGCTTGAGCAGTTTACTGCCAACTGGAAAACCCATGGCACACCCGTAAAAGGATATGCCAACCTGTTTTTCGGGCAGTTTATTGTTATAATGGCCGATGAAACCTTTACTGGCGTAAGTGGTTGCAGCACAGATAGTTCAGTAAGGTTAATTAAACAAATAGAGGAAATGTGCAAGGTGGATATGTTTAACAGGCAGATGCTGGCGTTATATGCAAAAGATAAAATTCAGTTGCTGCCATTAAACCAGTTGAAATACGCCGCTGAAAACGGTTTTGTTACCCCTGATACACTGTATTTTAACAACCTTGTAGCTACCAAAGAAGAGCTTTTAACCAATTGGATTATACCGGTTGGTAAAAGTTGGCTTGCTAAAAAGGCGGCCTTTAATCAACCCGCCTAACTAAAGCAATATGCAGTTAAAAAAGCTTACCCCCATGTTGGTTACAAAAGACCTGATGGGTACCATTGCATTTTACTGTGACACGCTTGATTTTGAACTGGACCGGTTTAACGAAGAATGGGGCTGGATGCACATACATAAAGGCGATGTAAGCCTTATGTTTACTTTACCCGACAGCTGCAACGATGTTGAAAAGCCCTCTTTCACAGGGTCCTTCTATTTTTATACGGATGAGGTGGATGAACTTTGGCAAAAACTTAAAGACAGCAGTTGCATTTATTACGGCCTTGAAAATTTTGACTATGGCATGCGGGAGTTTGCCATTAAAGATAACAATGGTTATGTTTTGCAATTTGGCAGGGAGCTTTAATGATGCAGCTTCCTGATTATGACCGTCAAAACATACCAATGAAGGCTATTTATAGTATTGTACTGTTATTTTAAATTTCGGTTCTTTTATACCGAGCACTGTAGCGGCAGCGTCGCTTATCCTGAAATCCAGCCCTTCATTATCTTTGGCATCGCCCATATTCCATAGTATTTTTGCAAACACAAATTTACCTTCTGCATTTATCAATTTAACTATTGTGCCTGGGGCAACATCGTTCATCAATACGTAATATTTTTTATCTGCCCAACCGCTTGCAGTTTTAAAAGTCATAGATGTACCATCGGCAGTTTGCAATACTTTCCCAAACGCATCCTGGCCAAATTGTGGGGTAAAAAAGCCTTGTACCGGTATGTTAGCAGTATCAATTGCAGGCTTTGTAACAGCAGGCGAAGCCGTTGGCGCAGCCGCAGTTGTAGTGGCAGCAGCCTTTACACTTATTGGTTGTTTGGGCAACGCAGGTACATTATCCTCTTTAACAGGTGGCGTTTTTGCCACCGCCGGAGCCGGAACCGGCGTTTTGGTATATACCAGCAAGCTTTGCCCTTCAGCAATATTGTTATTGGCCAAATGGTTCCAGCTTTTTAATTGCTCAACAGTTACCCCAAATTTTTTACTTACGCTGTACAGTGTTTCTTTTTTTAATACCGTATAAGTTGTTTGAAATTCAGGTGCTGGCCTTACCGCTGGTGCTG
>CAZRDD010000094.1:0-13716 GCA_964598675.1 uncultured Parafilimonas sp. | reverse complement strand
CATTTAACTCCACGGCCGCGGCTTCAATATTTGGCGTAGGCATATTTGGGCTGCCGTCGGCTGTTACAGCCAATATTGCCACACCCGGGGCTTCGTGCCAAACAGTGGATGGCCCCGTTGTATCTTCCAACAGCAACAGGTGGCTGCATATTACTGACCAGGGCAAATTGGTGGCCAGTATTTTTGACTATGCCACCGGCCAGCCCGCTGGCCTTGGCAATATAACAGCCAGCTACTATAGTAACGGTGGCAATATAAGGCGCACCCCTGGCGGAACCGCTTACATGGACCGTAACTACAGCCTGCTGCCAACAAGGGAACCTGCTGGAGGCAATACGGTTAAGGTAATTTTTTATTTTAATAAAACTGAATTTGACAGGCTTGTGGCCTCTGCCAATAGTTATGTTAACTTTTTAAACGACCTGGATATAGCCGCTTACAGTACGCAAACATGCAGTAATATTATTAGTAACCTTGGCGTAGAAGGGTATGGTATTGTTGACTACGGTGCAGTAAACAGTGATGTTTATTATTTTGAAGTAACGCTGCCACACCTTTCAAGTTTTTACCTGCAGCATCTTGATGCTATATTGCCTGTTACATGCGGAGGCTTTAATTATACCATTAACGATAACAAGGTTGTGTTACAATGGAAAACAACTTCCGAAACAAACAGCAGCCACTTTGAAGTGCAAAAAAGTTTTGACGGGAATGGTTTTTCAACTGCAGCAATAGTTAAGGCCGCTGGTAATAGTTCAATTCCATTACAGTACAGTTATACTGATAACGTAATAAAAGCAGGCAGTACTGTTTACTACCGCCTAAAAGAATTTGATAAGGATGGCCAAAGCCAAACCCTGTGCAATACAGTTAAAGTAACTACCAACAATTCAACAGGTACCGTTTTTGGGGCGGTTTACCCTAACCCGGTTAAAGCTTTGGCTAAAATAGACATCCTCAGGGCTTTTGAAGGAAAGGTAAGTGTTGTTGTGGTTACCACTGCCGGGCAGGTGGTTAGCAGGCAGGAGGTACAGGTGAATAGTGCTGCAAGCAGTATAACCATAAATACTGCGGCTTTGCCAAAAGGCATTTATGTAGTTAAGTGTATAACCCGGGACGGGGTGTATACACAAAAGTTTACCCGGCTTTAATGAAAGGGTTTCTATTGCTAAAAAATCCTGCTTCTTAGCGAAGCAGGATTTTTTTGTTGTATTAACCCTCCTGCCGCTTTTTATTTATACATTTATTGCCTGTAGCAATAATACAACATGTCGTCACTAACCATAACACTTATACAAACCAACCTTTACTGGCAGCATAAGCAGGCAAACCTTGCCATGCTTTACCAAAAAATAAACAACATAACAGAGAAAACCGAAGTGGTTGTTTTGCCCGAAATGTTCAGTACCGGTTTTAGCATGAAGCCAGAACTGTTTGCCGAAAATATGCAGGGAGAAACGGTTGAGTGGATGAAAAAGGTTTCCGCAGAAAAAAAGGTCATCCTTACCGGCAGCCTTATTATTGAAGAAGAGGGTAAATACTATAACCGCCTGGTGTGGATGCTGCCCAACGGGCAGTATGGCTATTACAACAAGCGCCATTTATTTGCGTATGGCAACGAGGATGCGCATTATACCGCTGGTACTAAAAGGCTTATTGCATCGGTAAAAGGCTGGAAGATAAACCTGCAGGTGTGTTACGACCTTCGTTTTCCTGTATGGGCCAGGCAGGGCCATGCACAAAAAGAGGACGTGGCGCAGGAACCTGAATACGATATTCTTTTATACACGGCCAACTGGCCCGAAAGGCGCATACATGCCTGGCGAACACTTTTACAGGCCCGTGCCATTGAAAACCAGTGCTATGTTATTGGCGTAAACCGCGTGGGCAACGATGGTAACGATATTTACCACAACGGCAACAGTATGGTAGTGGGTGCCACGGGCGATATTTTATACGAAAAGCTGCACGATGAGGATGTTTTTACCATAACGCTGCAAAAAGACAAGCTGGAAGAAACCAGGAATAAATTTCCCTTTTGGAAAGATGCCGACAAATTTATCATCACCAATGAATAATGTTATTTGCTACACTGCCGAAAAAGTTTTTAACGGAAACGAAATTTTGCCCCACCATGGCGTACTTGTTGAAGATGGCTTTATAAAAGCTGTTTTACCCCAGGTATCGGTTGATAAGGACATACCTGTTGTTGATTTTGGGGATGCTTTTATTGTACCCGCTTTTATTGACCTTCAATTGTACGGTGCCAACAAACGCCTGCTGTCAGTGTACCCTGATGCACAAAGCGTTGCAGATATTTACAACTACAGTGCGGCAGGCGGCGCAGCTTACTGTATGCCCACCGTAGCCACCAGCCCATACCCGGTTATATTTGACTGTATTGATGCAGTACGCAATTATTGGGATGCAGGCGGCAAAGGTGTGCTGGGCCTGCATGTGGAAGGCCCGTGGATGAACCCCGCCAAAAGGGGTGCGCATAAAGCCGAATGGCTTTTTAGCCCCACTGTTGAGCAGGCGCTTGAGTTGCTGGAATATGGCAAAGGCGTGATAAAAATAATTACCATAGCGCCCGAAATATGCAGCGAGGAAGTGATTGAATTAATACAGTCGTACGATGTGGTGGTATCTGCCGGGCACAGCAATGCTACTTACGAGGAAGCAATGCTGGCCTTTGATAACGGCATACGCACTGCTACACACTTATACAACGCCATGAGCCCCCTGCAGCACCGCGCACCGGGCCTGGTGGGTGCCTGCTTTAACCACCCAGGTGTGGTTAGCAGCATTGTACCCGATGGCCACCATGTAGATTTTGCGGCGATAAAAATTGCCAAAAAAATGATGGGCGAACGGCTTTTTGTTATTACAGATTCGGTTACCGAAACAACTGAGGGGTGGTACAAGCATACCTTTGAAGGTGATAAATATACCAGCAATGGCACCTTAAGCGGTTCAGCTTTAACAATGGCAAAAGCGGTGTATAAGCTGGTAACGTATGCAGGCATACACCTGGGTGAAGCTTTACGCATGTGCAGCCTTTACCCGGCAAGGGTTGTTGGCATAAGCGATGAAGTTGGGCTGATACGCGAGGGCTACCTGGCAAAAATGGCTGTGCTTGATAATAAGCTGGATGTAATTAAACTGATAGATTGAGTTGTTGAAAATATAATGTTTAATAAATACATACGGGCTTGATGAATGTAAGCCGCAATGCAGTATTTGTAAACGCAAAACAGCTTTACGCATAACAAAAACAGCCGCCGGTACAATTACCAGCGGCTGTTTTATAGTAGCTTATTTGCAACAGCGCGAACGAAAAAATGCAGCACTGTAGTTTATATGTTATTCAGCAACAACCATTTCGGGTTTCAGTACATTTTTAATGCGTAGCTGAAATTTTGAATTGAATACGAAAATATAGTTGTTGGCAGATAAAAGGCCTTTTATCAATTCGTCTTCTTTAATAACGGTAATAAAAGCCCTTGCAAATTCGGTTTCTTTACTGCTTGTGGAAAGCAGGCCGTTGATAAACTCTATATTGAAAGAAAAACCTGCTTTGCGGCCTTTACCAGACCTGTCGAAATCAGATTGGTTTACGCTAAGTGTTTGTTCGCCAGTAGCCGATCGCTTGATAAGTATCCTTATAACCGGTATATATTTAATCCAAATTTGATTATACATAATATTTAATTATTTATTTGCCATGATGATGCAAAGCCAATCCCTGCAAGCCTTTCAGGCTTGTGCTGGTACAGTTTTGCCATTGTTAATAAAGTTTATACTGTATAAGTAAAAGTATGATTATGCAGTATTGAGGGAAAAGTTTACGCTTACAGTTGAAGGCCGGTGGGTAAAAATAACGGGTAAAAACAACTATGTAAACAATTAATGCGCAGGGTATTTAAGCCCATGCATCAGCTAATTAAACAACTTTCTTAACATTAATGGCATTTAATCCCCTTGGGCCATTTTCTGTTTCAAAAGTTACTTTATCATTCTCCTTAATTCTTTCGGTCATTTGGTTAATATGTATAAACACACTCTCCTGCGATTGGGTGTCTTTAATAAAACCAAAACCTTTCGACTCGTTAAAAAAGGTTACAACACCGTTTCTAACTACATCTACCTGCTCACGATTTTCATTCTTTGGTATGCTTATCTGCATATCTTCCTGCTTAAACTGCTTCTTATTCCTGGGGTCTGGCGGTTTGGAAGAAATGTTGCCGTTTTCATCAACATAAGCCAGCATATCCTCAAGGGTTTTGCCCTTTTTGGCATTTGCTTTTCTTTCTTCCATCTTCTCGGCTTTCTCCTGCCGCTGCTTCATTTTCTTCTTATCTCTCTCTTTCTTGCCAATTGTCTCCCCGAAGTTTCCCATAGATTTCCTTGTTTAAATTTAGTGGTAATAGTAAAGGTGCGCTTTTTATTACAGATAGCCGTATTTATTATTGATGCCTGTGCTGCATTAACAACGGCTTAAAAATATAAGCAACATTTATATGGCAACAAACATGGGCTCATTAACAGGCAGTTACACAAAGCGTATTGTGCTTTTCGCAAGTATATTTATTTAAAGCAGGGTACATTAAAAGGCATATTATATTTTACTTAAAGGCTGTTTGCATGCAACGGTATGCGCATTTGCTTTGTTTAATCGTTGGACAGGCATTGTAGGCCACCCTGTATATTTGTGTATTATTTTTGGGTGGCAACAGATTGTCCTGGCACGAGGCCATAGTAAAAAAGCATTTATGCAGCTTAATGAGTTAAAAAATATAACCGACGGATTTTTAAGCACAGCCAAAATGCCCGTGTTGTTTATTGGGCACGGCCACCCTATGAATGCGATATTTGATAACCGTTTTACACAATCGCTGGCCGCACTTGGTACAGGTTTAACCAAACCCGCGGCGGTGTTAGTTATTTCTGCACATTGGGAAACCGCAGGCACTTATGTTAGCACCAACCCGTGGCCCAAGGCCATTTACGATTTTGGCCCTTTTGATAACAGGTTGTTTAACATACAATATTCACCAAAAGGCCACCCGGTTTTGGCCGATGAGCTTATTAAAACAGTTACGTTAACCAATGTGGAAGCAGATGACGTAATGGGTCTTGACCATGGTGCATGGACTGTATTGCGGCATATTTTTCCTGCGGCAGATGTGCCAGTTTTTGAAATGAGCATTGATTATGCACAGCCGCCATCTTTTCATTACCAGCTTGGCCAGCAATTAAAATCATTGCGCAACAAAGGAGTGATGATACTGTGCAGCGGCAATATTGTACACAACCTTTACCTTGTAAATTGGCATAATATTGATGCCCCGGCTTTTGACTGGAATATTGAATTTGATACAGTAGTTAAACAGGCTATTGAACACAGAAACTACGAAGCTTTAGTGAACTATCACCAGCTTGGTGCTGCTGCAAAACTTGCTATACCCACCAATGAACACTATTTGCCAATGCTGTATGCACTTGGCCTGCTGGATAAAAACGAACCTGTATCGCATATTTACGAAGGCTTTCAGTATGCAGGCATAAGCATGCGTTGCTTTATGGCAGGATAAAACAGTGTAGAAACCAATAAACGAATGTATGTTAAACACTAATGAAACACCCGGCAGGCAATCATATATTAAAGGCCATGCGCTTTTGCTGAAATACCTTGTGCGCACACCATTAAACGTTCAACCAAAACCACCGCTTATTGTTTTGCTGCATGGTGTGGGTGGTAACGAGAAAAACCTGTTTCAATATGCGGCGGCATTGCCGCCTAAATTTTTAGTGGTTGCCGCAAGGGCACCTTATGTGCTTGGGGCAGATAGCTTTGCATGGTTTCATGTAAGTTTCGCCAGTGGCAAGCCGGTTATTAACCCGGAGGAAGCTGAGAAAAGCCGTATTATTTTAAGGCAGTTTATTAACCAACTTATTGAAAAATATGATGCCGACCCTCAAAACGTTTACCTGACTGGCTTTAGCCAGGGTGCCATTATGTGTTACAGTGTTGCGCTTACCCACCCGGGGCGCATAAGGGGCATTGCAGCACTAAGCGGAAGGGTATTGCCCGAAATAAAGCCATTGGTAAAATACTCCGAAGCACTGGCAAAATTAAAAGTGTATATTTCGCATGGGGAAGAAGACAATAAATTGGTGGTAAATTATGCGCGCGATGCAAAGGCCTACCTGGAAACGCTGCAAATAAACCCAACATATATTGAATGGCCCGATACCGGGCATTTGGTAACTAGCGCGATGGTAGAGAAACTGGTTGATTGGTTAAATGCCGGGTAATTTAGTATAAGGCAACAAACAAAAGAAACAGCACAACGGGATTACGATAAAAATAAGCAGTTAATTAAACGATGTTAACCCAACGGATGAACATGAAGAAGTATACATATACCCTGCTGGTGATATTGGCAGCAGGTTGCGGAACAGCCACCCAAAAAAGCAATGAACCTTTGCTGGGTGCATACAATATGCTGTCCCAAACATTTACAGGCGATGTACTTGACACTACTTTTACCCAACATAAAGAGTTGAAAATTTATACCGGCGGGTACATGATGTATGTGCAGTTAAACCCAGCTGATTCTTCTTCGGCATTTGGCATTGGCACCTATACTTTTGACACCGGCAGGCTGGTGGAAACGATTGTGTACAGCGCTAATGGCGTTGCCGAAAATACCAACCATTTTTCCGACACCATAACAGTTAAAAAAACAGCACAGGGCTACCGGTTTATTGTACCCGATATAAAAAGCGATAAAGGTAAAATAGGTATTATAGAAGAATATGCTTCGGTAGGCGATACTGTTGCATCGCCCATAGATGGCTGCTGGAAACAGGTGGCCGGTTACAGTGTTACTAAAAAAGATACGGTGCGCTGGGCCGATGTTCAATACAAAACATTTTATGCGGGCCATTTTGCTTTTGGCAATGTAGATACCAACCCTGGCCACGCCAAACAAACAGGCATCAGCTACGGCACCTTTGTAATGAACGGAAGCACTGTTACAGAAACCATTACAGCTTCCACCTGGGCATCGCTAAACGGCCAAACGTTTACGGTTGATATAACCATGACCGGCAAGGACGCTTTTACACAAACCATTGTACAAAAAAATGGGGTGAAGGAGGTGCTTACCTACGAGCGGCTAAAAAGTACCGGCCAGTAAAACCCCTTTAAGGCCGTAACGTGCGGGTGATTTTTTTATGGTGATTGTTAGCCCGGCTTGTTTCCGTTTTCTGGGCTTTAACTTCCATTTTATAGAAAGTTTTCTTACACAGCGGAAAAGAGCAGCATAAAAAAACGCAGCCCGAACGCTGCGTTTTTTTATTTTTTTGTGCTTACCATTTCAATAGTACAATTGCCTGCTTTTTCAAGTTGTTAAAAAACGGCACTCCAAAAAAATTATATATTCTTCATTTTCAATGCCTTTAACTTTTTAAAAACTTAAAGCAATTGGCTGATTGAAGTGTAGGGTTATTAGTTAACTTTTCCTTATTAAAACTTTGTGCCACCTTTATGTCTCAATAGCAAACAAGGTTAGTGCAAAGGTTAGTGCAAAGGTTAGTTAAAAGAAGAGGTGATTAGAGAATTGGCATTGACTTTGCAATTATTGAAATAATAATATTAATAATCATTTTTCTCATAAGCAGTTAGTTTTGGTTGCGGCCCCTGTTTCCACAGGGGCTTACTTTTTTATACACCTGCTGCTTAACGGGTTTGCTCAACCGCTTTTATTACTTCTGCATCCAATGGCGAAATGCCTTGCGCAAAAAAGGCCTGCAACACACCATTTTCATCAACAAGATATTTACAAAAATTCCAGGTGGGCTGCTTATCGTTCCAGCCGTTTTTGTCTTTATTGGTAAGCCATTCAAAAACAGGGTTTTGTTCAGCGTTTTTTATAACACCGCTTTTTTTCATCAGGGGGAATGTTACACCAAAATTTACTTTGCAAAACTGGGCTATCTCATCATCGCTGCCCTGCTCCTGCGTACCAAAATCGTTTGCGGGAAAAGCCATTACCACCAGTTGCTGCTTATATGTTTCGTACAACTTTTCAAGCTCATCGTATTGCGGGGTGTAGCCACAGGCGCTGGCAGTGTTAACCAGCAGCACTTTTTTACCTTTTAGCGCTTCAAACAAAAAAGCTTCGCCATCGTTTTTTACAGTGCTGAGCGAATAAAACGGCACAGCTGGTTTTGCCTGGGTTGTATTATATACCATAGAAACACCATTTTTCTTTTTGGAAAATTTTATCAGCAATAAATAGATAAGCCTTCTTAATCCCATACAATAAAGTTATACAAACCTGTAACAGCCGGGCATGGTTTTTTGTTTGCCACGCTGTGTTACCATTGTTATTTTATAAACCATTTAAAAAAGGCAAGTCGGCCCTTAAACGGCGGGTATTTAAACGAAGGGTTAAACCATACAGGGCTTTTCATTACAGGTTTCAGGCGGGTAAACGTATCAAAAGTAAATTTACCATGGTATGCGCCCGTACCACTGTTGCCAACGCCGCCAAAAGGCAGGTGGTGATTGGTAAAATGTACATCAGCATTGTTAATACACCCGCCACCAAAAGGTATGTTTTCAATCCATTCCTGCTCTGCTGTTTTGCTTTGCGTAAACAAATACAAAGCCAGCGGGTTGGCGTGCTGCTGCACTGTTTGCATAGCCTGTTGCCTGTTGGTAAATGTTAGTATGGGCAGTATGGGGCCAAATATTTCTTCCTGCATAAGGGCGGCACCCGGCAAAATTTCATCCATTATGGTTGGTGCAATAAAAAGATTGTCGCGGTTATGCTGGCCACCGCTTATAATCCGGCCTTGTTGCAGGTAACTTATCAATACATCAAAACGCTTTTCGTTTATTATTTTGCCCAGCTCGTAGCTGGCTTCTTTATCAGCGCCATAAAAAGCATCAATGCTTTTAAGCATCTGGCCTACAAGTTGTTCTTTTACTGTTTCATGCACCAGCACATAATCCGGCGCAATACAGGTTTGGCCTGCGTTTAAAAACTTGCCCATAACAATGCGCTTAGCTGCAACGGCAATGTTTGCATCGGCCTCAACAATGGCAGGGCTTTTGCCACCCAGTTCAAGGGTTACCGGTACAAGTTTTTCGGCAGCCATGGTGTACACCGCTTTGCCCACAGGTATACTGCCCGTGTAAAAAATATGGTCGAACCTAAATTGTTGTAACATACTTTGCACCACAGTGGCCCCATCGCCCTGCACCACCTGCACATATTCGGGCGGAAAAACACTTTCAATAATTTTTTGAACGATTGCGGAAGTGGCCGGTGCGTACTCCGATGGTTTTATTACCACGCAGTTGCCGCCTGCAATGGCACCCGCCAGCGGCAGCAGCGATAGTTGCAGCGGGTAATTCCACGGGGAGATAATCAGTACCACACCAAGTGCATCCCGGTAAATTTTGCTGGTGGCGGGCAGGTTGGCAATATCAGTACCCACCCGTTTGGGCTTCATCCATTTGCGAAGCTTTTTTAGTGCAAGGCTTATTTCCGCATGCACCAGCCCGGTTTCTGATACATAGGCTTCCTCCGGGCTCTTTCTTAAATCGGTATAAAGCGCGTGGTTAATGGCTTCCTCATGCTGCAGCAATGCCTTTTTTAATGCCAGCAATTGCTGCCTGCGAAACTGGTATGTTTTGGTGGCCCCACTGTTATAAAAGGCACGCATTTGTTGTAATGGTATAGTAAAGGGCATGCTTTGCGTAGTGTTTTTATTGGTGGAATGTTAGCGGAACGTTATGTTTTTAACATAAAGAGGTAAAATATTACCCTCGCCGAATATATACATAACATTCATACATTAAATTTTTTTGCGTTGCAGTGTTTTAATAAATTCATCCCCTCAAAACTACTTTTTATTTCATTCTCTAACATTGCATCAGCATGAACAACGAACAAAACAACAACACATCATCGCGCAGAAAATTTTTGCGCAATACAGCCACTGCCTTTGCAGGGTTGTACATTGTGCCGCGCCATGTAATGGGCAAAGGCTTTTTAGCGCCCAGCGATAAACTGGTGGTTGCCAGTATTGGCGCAGGTGGTAAAGGCGGCGATGACATTAACCATTTTTTTAAAAGCGGTAAAGCAAACATCGCCTACTTATGCGATGTAGACGACAGGCAGGCGGTTGGCAGCCGTAAACTGTTGCCACAGGCCAAATATTACAAGGATTTTCGTGAAATGCTGGATAAAGAAGCCAAGTTTATTGATGCGGTTTCTGTATCAACGCCCGACCACACACACGCAGTTGCCGCTATGGCTGCCATACAGCTTGGCAAACACGTTTACGTACAAAAACCAATGACCCACGATATTTACGAAGCCCGTAAACTTACCGAAGCTGCAAGGTATTATAAAGTGGTTACCCAAATGGGCAACCAGGGCGCCAGTGGTGATGGTGTAAGGCAATTGGTTGACTGGTACAAAGCCGGTTTAATTGGCGATGTTACCGAAGTGTTTTGTTATACCGACAGGCCAGTTTGGCCACAGGGTATTTTAAGGCCAACCACCTCCTCTCCTATACCTTCGGAGCTTGATTTTGACCTTTGGTTAGGTACAGCCCCTAAGAAAGATTATTTTGAAGGCCTGCTGCCGTTTAACTGGCGCGGCTGGTGGGATTATGGTACTGGTGCCCTTGGTGATATGGGTTGCCATATTATTGCCCCTCCTTTCCAGGTGCTGGAACTGGGTTACCCTATTTCTGCCGAATCAAGCGTTGCTACACGTTACGTAGAAAACTGGCACAAAGCATATTCGCCAGACAGTGGCCCAATATCATCTCACACTACGTTAGTGTTTGAAGGAAAAAAACTGCATGGTAAAGGCACTCATCAAATTAAACTTCACTGGATGGACGGCGGTATTCAGCCAGAAAGGCCAGAAGAATTAGGGCCTAATGAAGAAATGGGCGATGGTGGCAATGGTGTTATTTTTATTGGCACCAAAGGCAAAATGATGTGCGGTACTTATGGTGTAAACCCACAGTTACTGCCAACCTCAAAAACCAAAGAAACAACTGTTCCTCAAACCATTGCACGTGTACCAGGCGGCGAAGATGGCCACTACAAGGCTTGGATTGAAGCCGGTATTGCTGGTTTTGGCAGTAAAGAGGCCAACAGCCTTAGCTCACGTTTTGATATTGCTGGTCCTTTAACTGAAACAGTATTGATGGGTAACCTGGCTATACGTAGTGCGGATATTCAGCGTAAGGATGCTAAAGGCAACATTAGCTACCCTGGCCGCAATATCAAACTGGTATGGGATGGCCCTAACATGAAGATTACCAACTTTGACGAAGCCAACCAGTACGTTAAACGTACCTACAGGGATGGCTGGAGCCTGGGTGTATAAATAGTTCAGGCGTTTGAAAGTTCAAACGTTTCCATGTTATAAAAAAGGAAAGCAGCCGTACGGCTGCTTTCCTTTTTTATAACATATTTAAAAAATTCAGACTTGTAGAACCACAAACTCTTTAGCACTTCAACATGCAAATGGCGTTTATTAACCAGGCAGCCTTGGTATGTGTTTTTCCAGTTCTTTTATTTGGGCAACCACTTCCTTGGTTTTAGGTTTAAGCGCTTTGGCTTTACGGAAATAGTCTTTCGCCGCACGAAACTCTCTTTTATTCATAAATATCTGGCACATGCTTAAGTATGCAACGGCCTCGCTTTCGCTATCGGGTATGCCCGCACGTATGGCTGCCCGTATATAGCCTTCGCCGCTTTTAAAATCGCCTTTTTGCAAAGCCATCATGCCCAACTGTAATTTGTTGGTGCCTTCAGCCTCAGGCATGGCAGCGCCAAGTGCAGAACTCATTTTTAAATGCTTCTCTGCTGCGTCAAAATCCTGGTTCATCATCGCCAGGTTGCCCTTTACGGTATAGTAAGTTGAGCGGATGGGCTTGTACAAGAGGCTTGGAAACCAAATACTGTTCAATATTTTTTCAACAGCTTCTACATTGCCCTGCTCCATCGGCTCCTGAATAAGGCGCATTGGTCCGATAAAAAAATTGGAGAACAAACCAATAACAGCAAGAAAATATAACACAAAAGCGGGCCAAAAACCGCTGCTGATGTTTACCAGTACGGCCAGCACCACCGCCAGTATACTTAACCAAAAACGGTATTTAATAATAAGGTTGTAAAACTTCATACAATCATTTTAGAGGCGCAAAGATAAGGGGATTGTATAAGTACGTTGCGCGATTTACAAAGTACAGCCACATGTTTTAAAAAGGTTGTTTATTTGGCTGGTTACTTTACCGTTCTGCCTTTCCATTCGTATTTTCCAAACTTGCCCAACCAGCCCGATATTACGGTGTAGGTAATATGAAAAGGCTGCATTAGCGGAAACCACCACAGCATTTTTTTCAGGTTATAGAAACCCGCAACCTCTTTCATAAACCCAATTTCGCAAACGGTTTTGCCCAGCAGCAACAAAAGCCAGTACGTTAAAAAAGGGTGGTAGAAGATGGCAACAACCGGCAGTAGAAACAGGTATGCGTTAAGTAGGTACACCAGCAGCAGCACCCAAAAAATGCGCTTATCCTGGTAGCTGGTAGCCTTGCTTGCCCAGCGTATGCGTTGGTTAATAAAGCTTTTCCAGGTATACATTGGCGCAGTAAGCACCACCGCGCCCGGCGAAAACAGGTAGCCAATTTTGCCGGGGTACTGGTTGTTAATTTTGTGCATCAGCAGCATATCATCGCCGCTGGCAATATTGTCTACCCCCTTAAACCCATTTACGGCTAAAAATGCTGCCTTACTGTAGGCAAGGTTGGCCCCGTTGCACATACTGTGAAAGCCCGCCGAAACCGATGCCGCAGTAATACCCTGCAGGCTTAAAAAATCAAGGCATTGAAAGATGGATAAAAAACTGCCATTGCTGGTAAACATTACCGGTGCCGCAACAAAAACAGGTTCTTCGGCACGTATATAAGCATCGTAAAGGGTAAGCCAATGTTGCGGTATGCTGCAATCGGCATCGGTGGTAATAATCCATTCAAAGGCAGCCTGGCCAATGGCTAATTCAATTGCCTTTTTTTTATAGGAGTTTAGCTTGCTGCCAACCACCTCGGCCAGTTTAATCAATTTAATATTAGGGTAAGTTTGCTGTAATTGCTGCACAATGGCTGGGGTGTCGTCGTCGGAAAAATCATCGGCCACAATTATCTCAAATAAATGTGCCGGGTAGCCCGTGTTTAAAATAGATTGTATACAACTGCCAATATTATTCTGCTCGTTACGGGCCGGTATAATAATGCTGAAACGGGTTTGGGGCTGCCCGCCCTGGGAGGTAAATATTTTTAGTTTGCCAAACCATTTTTCATACTTAAAAATAAGCATGCAGTAGCCGCAAAACAGCAGTAAAAACAATATGATGTTGAATACTAAAAATACATCCCGCATATATAGGGCAAAGAAACTCAATATTATTGATAGAAAAGCCTGCAAATAGCCTGTACATATTTTTCCTGCAAAAGCCTGTGCCCGGCATCAATAATATGTACCTGCACATTTTGCGTATCCTGCTTAAATATATTGCTGCGGTGGCTTAATATTATATTATCAAACCGGCCAAACAAAAAGCGTATGGGTATGCCGTGTTGTCTTATTGTTTTTTTAATGCGCGGCAGGTT
>CAZRDD010000093.1:0-13872 GCA_964598675.1 uncultured Parafilimonas sp. | reverse complement strand
ATCAACTCCCGGTTGCTGTTTTGAAAGCTGTCGAAGAAAAAGCGCCGTCCTTTACGGTCAGCGAAGAGATGAACAAGGGTGGCAAACGGTTTGCCTATAACCTTCAGTTCAACCGGGACGAAGATACCGGCAGGTATTTCCCGGAGAAGCTGTCTGGTGCTTTACGTAAAACACCAGCGATAGAAAAAGCCGTTTTGGCGGGGGTGAATGTTGCAGAGCTTGACCATAAAATGGGCAGGGTTGACTGGCAGAAAGACTACATGGATCCTGGCATTCCGACCCATGCAAACCGTAGGGAACATGGGCAAATTGTCGCAGGCGTTAATGCGGTGTTCAAAGACCTTTTAGCACTTCTTACAAGCAATGACGGTAACGCCGTAAAAGCGCATGACCAACTGGTCTATAAACACTTTAGCGGCACACCAGCGGAGCAAGCAGGCGCCAACATGAGTGATATACGGCAGGCTGACGAAGTCAGGGTTTCTGCTGACTTAACATTCAACGCGCTCAAACCGGCAGATCTGTTCAACATTGCCAATGGGGGAACGGTAAAATTGGTGAATGCCCTCGATGAAACCAACTGGTACCACCTGGAAAAAGGTACGGTTAATGGCGACATCAATGTTTTATCAGTCCGTAATGCCATACCGGGCAGCACGGAAGACTGGTTAAAGAAGCAGGGGGTGGTAAATATACCCGGTGTACAAGACATTGCTGCTGTTGCAAAGGCCCTGGAAGATGGTGAATCTGTCAAGGCTACGCTGGTAGTCCAGGGTATAACGATGGAAAGATTCATCAAAGCCGACCCTGACGGGAAAGGAATTGCCATAGACCTGGCAGCCAGCGAAAAGGAAGGGTTATACAAACCGGAGAAACAAAACCTCCGGGAATCAATCCAGCAGTACCACGAATATAGCCGCAACCACCCGGCGACGGAAGATAACCAAGTTTCAAGCCAGGTAAAGGCTAAGCGATAAACCTATAGTCATGGAAATGCAACAGCTATTAACGTTCATGGAACTGGCGGAAAAAGATCCCAAGATGGGTGCCGTCCATATCAATCTTTATTTCGTTTTATTCAGGCTGGCGCATGTCTCCGGTGAAAATCCCGTGTCCTTCTCCAGGCCTGCGATTATGAGCGCTTCAAAAATCAGTTCCAGTGCGACCTATCATAAGTGCATCCGTGATTTGCACGATTTCGGGTACATCAAATATATACCGTCCCATCATCCTGTATTGGGGAGCCTTGCTTTCCTACAGGTTATGGGTGATCAAGAAACTGTCAGCCCGAAAAGGAAGTGAGCAATGCAGGAGTGCAACTCACCAGCGATAAGGCTGACGGCGGGGATACATGCTAAGGCCTGGCAACGGGCCTTGGCTTTTTCTTATTACCGGTCTGAATATTGCCACATTCGTAACGACAAGTTAAATTACAATATTCAAAAAAGGAAATTAGCGATGTTCACTATCGAAAAACTTGGAACTTTTTTTCTACTCATATCATTGCAATAACTCTTTCAGGTACGATGCGCCACCGACTAGTAATTTTGTTTACTACGTACCTCCGCAAACAAACCCGCTGTATTACCCACAGCAGCAACAGATGATATTTGTAAGGACAACAACTGGCCGTTGATTTTGACAATAAATGATCTGTAGCATAGGTAGATTCAATGAATACGCTTGGCTTGCTCACTGTTGATCCTGTCTACTATAATCGTTTCAAACCCAGGCAAATCAAGGCCTTCTTTTATATAGGCGGCAGGAATAAGTGTTCTATAGTCTCCATCTAAGCTGAATTTGTCTTGCTGATGGGCATTTTCATAAATGTCAATCAAGTGGCCAACTTTGCTTCCAATGTCAGTGTTGATTTTCATAAAGTCCAATAAACTGTCAATTGATTCCACTTCGTATTTATCTTCGCCAGTATATTTGGTCATATCTATGGAACACAATGCAAAACAGTTGGGATTTTTGTAAGCTTGCAGTGTTTGATTTCGGGATATACGAATAGGGGTAGTTTCCAGCCACTTTGATTTTACTTCGACAAAATATACCGCTTCACCGTCTACATATATTACTATATCCTGACCATCTTGTACACTTTTAACTTTGGCATCAATATTTTTAGATAGCCGCTCTAGAAGTATATCTTCCAAATGATTGCCTATTTTCTTTTTATGCTTCATCTCTGCTTCTTCTTGCTTTTTATTTAATAGTGCATCTTCGCCAAGTTTTATTAACTTATCAAGATCCGGATGTCCAGCAATTCCAGCGAGTTTCTTTATTACTGCATCATTCTGACTTAATATTGTAAATGAGGCTTCACCATCCGCAAGTTGTACCAAAATAGCCGATTTATTCCGGAATGTTGCAGAGAAAAGCCTGACATAGGTTTCTGATAGTGCCTGGTCCTGCTTGAACTGCCGAATAATATCAATTATATCTGCCTTAAACGGGTGCCCCTCCATGTGGACTTCATTTCCGGAGCTGCCAAAAAATCGTTGCTCAATCGCCCTGGTTAGGTCTAAAGCATCTGTCGGTTTCATTTCATTATGCAAATTTTCAATGCTAGTATGGGCAAGCTTTGCCTTGACCGGTTCGCTATTTTCAACAACTTTATCATATAACACTTTAACAAATTCAGGTATCCTGTTATCCTTGTTCAATGACGTGATTGGCCTCAGTTTATAGAGCTGATTTGGATAAACATCATACCTTAAAAATAACTTTTTTATATCCGTATAGCTGAATGCCTCATTTAACACTTTTGCTATATTATCTATATTAGCTTTTACCCACTCGTCATCTTTGTCGCTGATGTCATTCAGAAATACTTTGAACAGATCAAATTGCCCTTTTCTCACATCTATATTGTCATCGCTTTGCAGAGTAGGAAGAACTATTTGGTTTAACAGTATATTATAGTGTATCGCAATTAGTTTAATTACACGAGCAGGCGCACTCGTGGAATCTTCTTTTGATACGATGCTGGCATAATGTATTAACTTGGTAAGAAAGTGTTCTGGTAGATTATGCGAGCGTGTTGTGTCTTTTATTTGTGCATCTAATGAGGCATTGACTAGTTCCATGTAATTTCTTCTTCCAAATGGCTCAAACTCTAATCCTTCTAGTAAAAATTCTTCGTCTATTTGACGATTAGATATTTTCGGGTTAAGTACGTCTGCAATTGTTATAAGTTCGTCATTCAAGTTAACGGATCTGCTCAGTTCACCTTGCTTTTTAAATTGCCCGTTGATATTGGGTAATAAAGCCTTATTGATGAAAAGCTCGCTTTCGGTTTTACGGATCATTTCTTTGTATAAAAGAATTAGATCTGGCTTATAGAAGGATGCCATTGTTCTTAAGCCTTGAATTTTCTCGGCTATGTTTGAAAAATTAATCCGGGCTAAATCTGTGACATTCCATTCATTTGTGAGTTTGGTCCAGATTGGAAGCAGCTCCAGTTTAGGAATATTCGGATAAAACATCCCCACGATATCATAGATTGCCTTTAGTGTTGATGGCTCTGTACCATCGATGACACTTGAATCAAGAAACACAGCCTCCTGCGCAGAAATCCGGCCGGTCAATGTTTCTACAAACGGCAGGGATCTGAACTTTGCTATCCATTTATTTTTTAAGCCTTTAAAATACTCATTCAAAAGCATGTCGTCAGAAGTTACAGCGAAATTGATTTCAGCCAGCAAATGGGGAGATTCAATCCTGGGAAGATTTTTTTCTAAGAAGTCAAAAATTAAATCCGATGCTGTTTGTATTAGCTTTTGGTTAGCTTCTTCTTCAAAGTTGTTTTTCTCATTCTCCGACTTCAGATGCAAGCCATCCCTTGGCTCTGTAGGTTGAAAATTATTGGAATGAATAATAAAAGGGACGCCAACGTCTTCTGTCCCAACTAAGGGATAGAACAAGAACAATCTTGGCAATGAACCGCTTAACGGTTCTGCTTTTGCAAGAGCCCCTTTATCTTCAGAGATGAGCTGAAAAGGCAGAATTATTATTAATTTATCCGTCTTTAAGTAATATATTTTTTTCGGATCGCTATCAATTTGAATCGTGCGAGTATAACAATTTCCAATACTTGGTTCTTCTTTGTATTTTACATAGGTAGTCTTATTACCATATGCATCTATTACATTGACTTTTTTTAGTCTCTCATTGAATATCATCACATACGGCAATATCGTTTTCAATGATTCAATGGCATCGTATGCCCTGTTCTTATTAATGTCATTGTTGAAGCTAAATTTAAAAACCGTATCGGGAAGCGTTTCCATGCTCAAAGGTTGATTCAGCAGGTCAGAAACTAGATTTCTAAGATTTCCAATTTCATCGCATAGTATTTCCCAGTCTTGTGTGCTTCGATCAATAACGAGGTCCTTAAACTCCACATGCCCTGGCGATTCCATTTGAAAATCTTGACCTTCGAAATCATCTTTAATCGCACCACTTACCTTTACCACGTCACCAAATGAATGAGCAGTCATAAAACCGGTACCGTACTGCCCGACCGGCTCGCCTTCCTTACGTTCAATTTTCTTTTCAGTTAAGGTTTTAGAACTTACCTGCGTAAACAAACAATCCAAAGTTTGCATAGTAAACGGTACACCATTATGTGAAAAAACAAATTCATCCGCCGTGATATTGATGGATATTTCGCAGGAAGGACTTAAATCAACGGCGTTTTGAAAAAGTTCCCATATTGCCCGTCTGGCATGACTAGGCCCTATTTTCTTAATGCCTTGTATTATCTTGTCCGCATGTTGCTTAAGATCGTTTCGTTGTGTTTGTAACTTGTACAAGTCAGCTCTTGATAGCATCTGATTCATTTGCATTTTAAATAGTACGTTTTACAAAGTTACTCAACTAAAAGGAGGGATGTACTAACATGTCAATCTCAAAATTTGTAAGGCCTTTTAGCACTAGCAGTAATCATTGGTGCGTCTTAATTATCTAAAATAATTTGTTTATGCAACTACGACTGATTTTCATTTTCGACCAGATCCTACTGGATACTTTTCAAAAAAGGATTAGCCTTCAAAATATTTTTTATTGATAATCAGATAGTTGCAAATCATCTCCCGATACTTTTGCTTATGATCGTCGCTTCCTTCTCAGCCCGACAGAACAAGAGGCTCGAACTCAAAATAGCTCAGTTCAACCACAACAAATCCTGCTGTATCCGCAACTTAGCATTGAGACGATAGCCTTTCGTCTTTTTACACCCAGCCGCTATATCAATATGTAATCAGTTCTTTATTTGGTAGATATGTAACAGCAGGGTTTAGAAGCGACGGAAAGGACAAGTAGAGCAAGCGAGGAACGAACGCAGCTTTTCTTGCCGTGCCAGGTAAGGCGGCTGATTGAAGTGTAGGAAATGAAGGCAAAGTGGCACCCGGAGGGCAAAGCCCGCGTGGTAGAGCGGCGCCGGGAATGACCGGAACGAATGAAGCGGCCTTACCGCCTGTCTGTAAACAAATGCTATTAAGGGTCTCCGTAAATTTTGGTAAAGTTGATGTCAAGTTGGTTTGTTTGAATTTTGATTAAGCAAAAAGGAGCTTGAGCTTTGCGTTGATTTGAAAAGGTAAAAGATGGAGCAGCAACTTCAAATAATAGGCTTAACATTAGAGGAGGTAAGGAAATTAATCCGTGGCATTGTAATGGACTGCCTGAAAGAGGCCGCACTCGTCCAGGCTGATGACCAATTCAGTATTGAGGAGGCTTGTCAGCATCTTGGGATTTCGGCTCCTACGTTGAAGAAGTTTGTTGATCAGGGTAAAATCAGGAGGCATGATTTAGGAGACCGTACCAAAGTATTTTACCGTTCAGAACTAGAAGCGGATATAAGGGCTTTAAGGCAAGCACCGGGGGAAACAAAGCCGTCGTAAGAAATCTAATCTAGTCTAAATTGGTTTGCAATCATCCCCGGAGTTTGTTTTTTTGCAAGTATGTGCTAACATAATCATCTACAGAAATGCTGGAGACCTTCTCCCGCGCTGCCTTCCACTCACCTATTTCACCTGACGTAAACCTGTAAAGCTTACCAATTTTCGTATGCGGCAAGCTTGCGGTCTTACATAAAGTGTACACCTCATCAATATCCACCCCTAGAATTGAAGCGACTTCTTTGGTATCAAGAAAGGCACTTGTTCTAATAACTTTTTCGGTTTCGGATTGATCATTGTTTCCCGTCAGCAAATGAAGTATTTGATCAAGCTTACCCTGGAGTTCCTTAACCTCATTTTCTAAATTATGCAGGCGTTGGCTATTTGACATCTTCATAACTGTTATTTAAAAATTTTTGTATTGACTTTCTGTGATGCTTTGACGCGGTTTGAGTCGGGTACCTTGGCATATATTTCTGTGGTCTTAACATGCTTATGATTCAGCATTTTACTGACAACGTAGAGGTCTTCTCCTTCCTCAATCAATTTTGTTGCATACATATGCCGCCAATTGTGAAATTTAGCCTTTTCTTCTAGCCCCAAACTGGCAAACCATTTCTTTAGCACGTATCTCATCCGGTGATAATCAAGACCATCAAAAATGAAGTCGTCATGTTCTCCGCGGTCACCAAGCCAGGCAATCGCCTCGTTGCTTACGTAATGTTTGAATGTGCGTTCCGGCTTTGGATCAATGATATAAAAATACCAGGCGTTGAGGACCGGCGAATAGTGCAAATCCCCCCATTTAAGGATCTTTAATGCGCCAAAACGGAAACCGGAAAGCAGCGCGAAAACTGAAGACCGGTAGACTAATGAGTCGTCGCAAGGATTATCCAGCACAATCTTCAATTCGTGTTCGTCCAAGAATTCCCGGAAGGTATCAACATTGGAGATCCGGTCCACCCTGAGCGTAAAGTCTTCCGGCAGGTACTTATCAAGGAAAGCTTCGTGCACAATTAATGCAAGCTTGTCGTAATAGGAAGCAGCGGAGTTTTGATGCAGATTGATGAATTTCGACTTTAAGGAACGGGTAGTCAAGAGGAACTCCTTAAACTTCTTCAGGAAGATCTCGTCAATATGCCTGAATTTTAGATGTTCACCTACCCATTTTTCCAAATACTTTACTGCGATATCATAATGGGAAGTATCGATATTTTCCTTGTTTTTCCCGGTAATAAAATTCCTGGCATAAACAAAAAAATCTGCTTCGAGCGCATCCTTATTAAAGATTCCATTCGCATCCAGCATGAGCGATTTCATCCGCTTGATATAGATCTTTTCAGCGATTTCAGTATATAGTTCGTTCTCCATTTTCTGCAAAGGCGTTTCAGCCTTGTCGTAAACGTAAAGCTTCAAAAACTCCCTCCTTGTATACTCCTTTGTAAAAGGGTTCCACACGGGCGGGAAGTAATCAATATACAGGCTTGAACGGCCATTTTTGAGCTTCTTTTTTCTCAATGTCCCTCTCATCAGTTGCCGAATTTTTTGATCATGTATTCAATCACCGTCTGTTTGTGAAACCGCAGATTGCTGCCGATATATAAACGCGGGAAATGGCGGTCCTTCAACAAACGCTTGATAGTCCTCTCGCTCAACGTGACCATTGCACTAAGCATTTTGATATCGATAATTTCAATTTGCTCTATACCTATTTTGCTATCTGGCGATTTGAGTTTGGGCGACGACAGTTGTTCTTTCGTTGCCTCATTGCTCTTAACAATACCGGCCTCTTTTTGTCGCTTCTTATAGTTCTTTTTTGCGCAATCATCCGAACAAAATTTGGTCACAGTAGTCCTTGCAGTGAACACTTTGTCACAGTGCTGGCAAACTTTTTTAAGATAAATATTACTGCTCATTTTACTTGGCTTTGTTTTTGTTTTCTCTGCCGCATATCTATTAGCATAAAGACATATAATGCCTAATGATGCCTAATAGTGCCAATATCTCTCCAAATGGCTATCTTTTTTGTACCTCGGACGACACCCTAAAAAGGGTACAATCGGCTATACAATAGTACAGAAAAATTGATGTAAAAAAACAAAAGCATTCCGGCTGGAATGCTTATTAACATTGTGTTTCAAAAGAATAGGAAAATATGAGAAAGTAAAAGAAAGGGGCTACTTGCCAATACAAAACTTGCTAAAAATATAGTCCAGTTGTTGTTCGTTGGTAATCTCGCCTGTTATTTCACCCAAAAAGTGCAGGCAGCTTTTTATGTCCAGCGCTAACAGGTCGCCGGGCAGTTTATCGGTAAGCCCGTTGATGATTTCTTTAAGGCTTTCCTGTACTTTTTCAAGGGCGGCAATATGGCGGGCGTTGGTAACAAGGGTTTCCTGCGATAAAGACTGCTCCTGTATGGCGGACTCAAACAGGCGGTCTTTTAACACATCCACGTTAAGGTTTTGTTTGGCGGAAATTAACACACTGTTGGTGGCAGGCTGGCCGTTTGTATAAACTTCGTTGGCTGATAAAGCGTTGCCTGCATCGGCTTTATTGCCCACCAGCAAAAAGCGGATATGCTGCTTTGTAAAATCTTCGGCCACGGTGCTTAGCTCGGCGGTGGTGGTGGTATTAACATCGTACAGGTACACTACAATATCAGCTGCACGCATTTTCTCCAGGCTTTTTTCAATACCCATGGTTTCAATAACATCGGTGCTGTGCTGCCGTATACCTGCGGTATCTATCAGGCGGAACAAAATGCCTTTTATATTCAGTACTTCTTCAATAGTATCGCGCGTGGTACCCGCAATATCGCTTACAATGGCCCTCTCTTCGTTTAAAAGTGTATTTAGCAGGGTTGACTTTCCTGCGTTTGGCTTGCCAATAATAGCCACCTGAACACCGTTTTTAACCACATTGCCCAGTTTAAACGATAATAAAAGTTGCTGCACCTTTTGCTGGGCGGTGTACAGCAGTTCAAACAGCCGGGTACGGTCTGCAAACTCCACATCCTCCTGGGCAAAATCAAGCTCCAGCTCCACCAGTGCCGAAAACTGTAAAAGCTCCTCGCGTATGGTTTTTAAAATATGGCTAAAGCCACCGCGTATGTTTTGCAGGGCTGCTTTGCGGCTGGCTTCGGTATTGCTGGCTATAAGGTCGGCCACGGCCTCGGCCTGGGCAAGGTCAAGCTTGCTGTTTAAAAAAGCCCTAAGGGTAAACTCGCCTGGCTTGGCGGGCCTGGCGCCACTGTTAAGCAGGGCCTGCAATACCTGCTCCTGCACGTAGGGCGAACCGTGGCAGGATATTTCCACCACATCCTCGCCCGTGTACGAACGTGGCGCTTTAAACAAGGCCAGCACCACCTCGTCAAGCACGGTGCCGTTGTAATGCAAAAAACCAACATGCAGTGTGTGCGATGGCTGGGCAGCAAGGTTTTTGGAGGGGAAAAGGCCATTAACAATCTCCACCGCGCTTTTACCGCTTACCCTTATTACCCCAATAGCGCCTATACCCTGCGGGGTGGCCAGTGCTGCAATTGTATCGTCCCAACCAGAAAGTTTGCCGTGCATAAAACCTTATTTGGGCGCAAATTACTTCATCCTTAAAAGCAAAGGGCTAAAATGATGTACCGCCTGCAAATTGGTATATCATTTTAGCCCTTTGCAAACCCTCAGCTATCTACTGCTCATCCCCCACCCTAAAGGTGATGGGCTGGGTTTGGCGGTAAATTACTTTGCTGCCGTTTTGCTGGGCGGGGTTCCAACGCCCGCTTCGTTGCACCACCCTAACCGCTTCCGCAGCAGTACCATAGCCGGGGTCGTTGTCGGCCTTTACATCTGTTATATTTCCGTCTCTGTCCACCAAAAAAGATACCACCACACGGTAATCACCCGCAGGGGCGCCATTATCAATGGGTACGTCCTGCTTCAGGTTACGTTTCAGAAACCTGAACCACTCATCAATACCGCCGGGAAAGGATGCCTGCATTTGCACGGTTGTCCATACTTTCTCATACTCTTCCTGCTTAACAGGGGCAGTAATAACGCCGGTAGTCGGCTCTGCAGGTGCCTCAATAATATCCTTTTTGTTACCTGCCACATTTTCAGAGCCCACTTTTACGTCCTCCAGCTCGCTCTGGGTGGGTGGTGGTTCTTTAACCTGCTCGGTGGTAATTACTGGCGGTAAAAACTTCTTAATCTCCACTTTTGGCAACTCTTTAGGCGGGGGCGGGGGTGGCGGTGGCGGCTGGGTTGGTACTGTCTCTGTTACGCTTGCCAACATAACATCCTGCACAAAAGTTTCTGCTTTTTTTGTGGCAGACGTTTTGCCCAATACACTGCCTACCGTGGCGAGCAAACAAATACCAAACATGGCTGAAAGTGCATACCCAAGCCTGCGGTTATATGTTTTTCGTAACTGGTAGGCACCATAAGCCTTGTTACGCCCCTCGAAAACAATATCGAGGATGTCTGCATCTAAAATTTTTGTTGTTTCCATTTTTTAAAGGTTTATAATGAGATTCGGCAGCAGCGATTTTCCATACCAAAAAGAGGGCTGTTTTTTAATGATTTCATACCAAGGAATGGCACAAAAAAAGCCACGCCCCCACTAAGAGAACATGGCTATAAACATCTATCTGTCAAGCAATTATCCTTCCCCAACTTCAAACACAACTGTTTGGCGCTGGCGGTAAATTACATTGCGGCCATTTTGTACCGCAGGCTTCCATTTCGGCCCGCGCTGAATAACCCTCACGGCTTCATCGGCGGTACCATACCCTGGGTCGTTTTCAGCTTTTACTTCCGATATATTGCCGTCCCTGTCCACCAAAAACGAAACCACAACGGTATACCTGCCTGCCGATGCTCCGTTTTCACCAGCAACTTCGGCCCTAAGGCTGCGCTGCAGGTATCTTTGCCAGGCTTCAGGCCCACCGGGAAAAGATGCCTGTATTTGTACTGTTTTAAATTCGCCTGTATAATCTTCTTCTATTTTAGGCGCAGCAACAACGCCTGTTCCTTTATCTTCCACCGGCGGTGTAACAATATCCGATTTAACGCCATCCTGGCTAATGGGGCCTGTTTTCACATCTTCAAGGTCGCTTTGGGTGGGTGGTGGTTCTTTTACTTCATGGTCTACAATAACAGGCGGGGTAAACTTTTTAATTTCAACCTTTGGCGGGTCTTTAGGTTGCGGCGGGGTTACTGGTGGCGGGGTTGGTTTTTCTTCGCGGATGCTTGCTATATTAACATCCTGCACAAAAGTTTGCGCTTTTTTCTTCTCCCCGGTTTTACCCAGCACACTGCCAACTGTGGCCAGCAAACAAATACCAAACATTGCCGAAAGTGCATAGCCAAGCCTGCGGTTATATGTTTTACGCAACTGGTAGGCACCATAGGCTTTGTTACGCCCCTCAAAAACAATATCGAGGATGTCTGCATCAAGAATCTTATTTACTTCCATATTTAAAGGTTTATAATAAGATTCGCTGCACAACAAATTCCATATAAAACCGGGATATTTTTATATTATTTCCTTGTAAAAAAACGGGCAAAAAAAAGCTGCATCCTGTTAACAGAATGCAGCTTTAACTATTTATTAGTCAACAAATTAGCCTTCAGATACCTGGAAGGTTACAGACTGCCTCTGGCGGTAAATTACATTACGGCCATTCTGTACTGCGGGCTTCCATTTTGGCCCCCTCTGAATTACCCTTACGGCTTCATCGGAAGTACCATAACCTGGGTCGTTCTCCGCTTTTACTTCGGATATGTTACCATCCTTATCAACAAGGAAGGAAACAACAACGGTGTAATTGCCTGGAGCTGCACCATTTTCAGTGGGTACATCTGCACGAAGGTTACGCTGAAGGTATTTTTGCCATGCTTCAGGGCCACCTGGGAAGGCTGCCTGAATCTGCACAGTTTTAAACTCCTTATCGTAATCTTCTTCAACCTTAGGCGCAGCTACAACACCTGTACCTTTTTCTTCTACTGGTGGTGCTACGATGTCAGTTTTAATACCTTCCTGGTTAATGGTACCAGTTTTTACTTCTTCCAGCTCTTCTTGTTTTGGAGGTGGTTCTTTAACCTCTTCCTTAACAATTTTAGGTGGTGTAAATTGTTTGATTTCTACTTTTGGTGGTTCTTTTGGTGGTGGTGGTGGCGGTGGTGGTGGTGGTTCTTTCTTTTCCTCCTTTACCTCGGCCAACGACACATCCTGAACGAACATCTGGGCTTTTTTCTTTTCGCCGCCTGTTTTGGCAAGTACACTGCCTAAAACAATCAGCAAACAAATGCCCAGCATAACAGACAACGCCATGGTTAACCTTTTGTTGTAGGTTTTCCTCAACTCGTAGGCGCCATATTGCTTATTACGCCCATCGAATATGATATCGAGGATGTCTGCGTCCAGTATTTTGTTTGTTTCCATAACAGCAATATTTAATTAATTAAATTATTTCTTACCTGGGGCTGCTGCTGCGGGAACAGGCAATGCTGGTTCCCCTTCAGTAATCCTAATCAGGTTGTCTTCCAGAGGTGTAATATCTACCAGGGCATAACGCTCTACGGTATTTATTTTCATCTCATCCATAATTTTCACAAAATCAGCATAAGTGCTTTCGTCGTTTGGTTTTATAATAACCATGAACGAAGTATCGGCCCTTGCCTTCATCTGTGTAATTTCATCGCGTATATCTTTAAAGTTCGACGACTTAAAGTTAGCGGCCTGGTCTGCAAGTAAACCCTCGTAATAAAACACGTTGTGATCTTTACCCAGCAGAACGGTTAAAGCTGCTTTATCGTTCAGCTTATTTTGCTGGTTAGGGTCTTTTGTATCCGCAGGCAGTGTTAACTTAAACGCCGTTGGTTTACTCATGGTAGTGGTGAAGATAAAGAAGGTAATCAACAGGAAACCTAAATCCACCATTGGTGTAAGGTCAACCCTTGTTGACATTTTTTTACCTTTTTTGACCCCAGGGCCTTTTTTATGTCCCCCGCCACTCGAGGTATCCATTTCTGCCATACAATGCAAATTTTAGATTACAAATATTGTTTACTGATCGGCAGATTTAATGCTGCCATCCCTAAGCCCTTTGTAAAGCAGCGAACCTTCTGGCACCCCTTCTGGGTTGGTTACCATCTGGAATTTTAAGAGGTCGTTCTTTTTCAAAGCAGCCACAACATTTTTAAAAACAGGATATTTGGCTACATTATCCCCTTTCATCAAAATGTTAGGTGTATGTTCCCCGGCATAAGCATCTTTAACAGCCCTAATCCAGTCAACCATTTCGTTATGTGCGGTATCCTGGCAAGGTATACCTGTAAGATTGGTTGAGTTTATCTGGCTGGGGTCCATCTTGGCAAGCACTTTAAGCTGTGCAAGGGGCACACCAATAAAAGGTGCTTTTTTCAAAGCAGCTATTTCGGCATCTGTAAGGCCCAACGCTTTGTTAGTGTTGATGCTGCGAATAATATCTTCTTTCTTGTCCCTGTCATCTTTGCTGTCGCCGGTAGAGATAAACACTTTACCGTCTTTATCAAGAGACAGCATAACAATGTCTTTCTCAGGGGCTTTTTTTGCAGACACCGAACTTGGCGGGTCTACATGCACAGCCTCGGATGGCTTGGGCTTTGTAGTAAGAATGAAAAATGATAACAGCAAAAAAGCCACATCGCACATCGCCGTCATGTCAACGGTGGTACTTTTTCGCGGTATTTTCGGTCTGGCCATTGTTTAAATTTTAGTCTTCACTTAATAAGATGCACTTACTGCAAATTTCCATAAACCAATTACAAAATTATTTGTAGTTGGCAGCAAAGCTCTGTGTTAAAGTAAAGCCTGACTCGTCGATACCGTAAGTGATAGCATCAATCCTTGTAGTGAAGATGTTATAGAACACAATAGAGATAGCGGAAGTACCGATACCTAATGCAGTGTTATACAACGCTTCAGAGATACCTAC
>CAZRDD010000092.1:0-13898 GCA_964598675.1 uncultured Parafilimonas sp. | reverse complement strand
TGCACAGCCCCCGCGATGTGCTGGTTGATAAAAGCGGCAACAATCACATAGCAGATAAAGGCAACAACGTTTTACGTAAAATAACAACTGCAACCGGCATTATTACCACAGCAGCCGGGGATGGCACAGATGGCTTTACAGGGGTGCAGGAGGCGTTGCAGGCCCAACTTATGCCACAAGCTTTAACTTTTAGCCCTAATGGTGACATGTTGATAGCCGATGGCCTTTATTACGATGTAAGAGCTGTTAATGCGGCCGCCTACATTTACGCTGGCACACCCAACCCTGACCCGACGCTTGCGAGCAAAGGTGCACCCGTTAACGGGGTGCTGGCATCAACCACCTTGTTTAATGCTCCGGTTGGCATAGCTGCAGATGCAAACAACAATGTTTATATTGCTGATGTTTTTAATAACACCGTACGCGTAATTAATTACAGCACTAAATTTATAAACAACTATGCTGGCACAGGCACAGCAGGCTATTCAGGCGACAACAGCGCAGCCACTGCCGCCAAACTTAATGCGCCTTATGGTATTGCGCTTGACAGTAAAGGCAACCTGTATATAGCCGATGCATTAAACAACAGCATACGCAAGGTTGATGCGTCTACCAAGATTATCACCACCATTGCAGGCACAGGTACCGCAGGTTATTCGGGCGATAATGGTGCAGCCACATCTGCCACATTAAACTTTCCTTATGCGGTGGCCACCGATGCTTCTGGTAATATTTTTATTGTAGACAAGGGTAATAAAAAAGTACGGAAAATAACCGCTTCTACAGGTATCATCACTACCATTTTAGACAATGGTCATGTACTTTCGGGTATTGCTACGGATGCTTCAGGCAACATCTATGTGTCCGACTCAACCAATAGCACCATTATACGTATTGATAAAACAAGCCTTGGCAACCAGGTGGTTGCTGGCAATGGCACTGCTGGTTATACCGGCGACAACGGCGCAGCCCTGCAGGCAAGCCTGAACAACCCAAAAGGGCTGTATATCGACAGTCACAATTACATATACGTAGCAGATGCGGGCAACCATGTTATCCGTAAAATTATTATGGGGGCACTGCCTGTTAACTTTAGCAGCTTTACTGTACAAAAAAACAAGAATACAGTATTACTGCAATGGAGCACCGCTACAGAATACAATAACAGTTATTTTAATATTGAACGCAGAAGCGATGGAACCAACTGGCAGCCTGTTGGCACTGTGCAGGGCCAGGGCAACAGCACCAGCGTACAAAACTATTCCTTTACCGATGCCACACCTGTAAACGGCGGCAATTATTACCGTATAAAACAGGTTGATGCAGATGGCAATTTCACCTACTCCCCTGTAAGGTTTATTAACATCACCGGCGGGTGGAGCGTTAACACCTACCCTAACCCTGTAAAAAGCAACCTTGTATTGGAGTTTAACAACGAAAAAGACGAAACAGCAAACATTGTTATTTATAACATGGCAGGCAAAGCCGTACTGGTAAAACAATTGCCGGTAACACAAGGCTTTAACCACATTGTACTAAGCGATGTGCAAGCATTGGCACAGGGCACTTACTTTATTAAACTGGTTACCAGGGCAAACAACTATCAATCAAAATTTATACGTTTGGGTAAATAGAAAAACCAACCTCTATAAAAAAGAGAAAGCCCTTTTGCAACGGTTGCAAAAGGGCTTTCTCTTTTTTATGCCAAACATCTTATTGCTCTATCTTCCTGGCAAAAAAAGTAGTACCAAGCCCCATAAGGGCAACGATACAAAAAGACCAGCGCAGGCTGGCTGCCTGGGCAATAAAACCTATTACCGGCGGGCCAGCCAAAAACCCAAGAAAGCTTATGCTGCTAACTGCCGCAAGTGCCAGGCCCGCAGGCATGTGTTTAGACTTACCCGCCATGGCAAAAACCATTGGCACCACGCACGATACACCAAAACCGGTAAGCAAACAACCAGCCGCTGCCGTGTACATACCCGGCAGTAACACCATTGTTAGTAACCCGGTTGTTATCAGCAACCCGCTTACCTGCAATATGCCTTTTACACCAAATTTTGTTATTAACCAGTCGCCGGTAAAACGGCCGGTAGCCATTGCACTCATAAAGGCTATATAACCAATAGTGGTAAGCGCAGCCGGTACCTGTACAACGTTTTTAAAATATACCCCGCTCCAGTCTGCCATAGCGCCTTCGCACATCATACAGCAAAAAGCAATAAGGCCCAGTATTAATATTTGCTTATCGGGTTTTACAAATAAGGGCTGTTTACCAGCAGCATCAAAGCTGTTGGGCAACGTGTACTTATAAGCAGTAACCACCAGCAAGGCAGTAAGCAGGCAAATAATGGTAAAATGCACCAGTGGCGAAAACCCTGCTGATACAAACAGGCCGCCCACAGCAGCCCCTGCAAAACACGCCAGGCTCCACAAGCCATGAAAGGATGCCATGATTGACCTGCCATAAAGTTTCTCCACCCCAACGGCCTGGGTGTTCATGGCTATATTAACCAGGTTGGCCCACAGCCCAAAAAAGAACAAGGCAACAACTAATTGCCAAACAGCACCCGTTAAGGCCAGCGAAACCAGCGTTAAAGGGTACAAAATAGCAGCCCACATAATCAATTGCCTGCTGCCAAAGCGGCTGATAAGCCAACCGGATAATGGCAGGCTTACCAACTGGCCTACCGGTAAAGCAAACAGCACACCACCAAGGGCTGCATCGCTAAGGTGCAATGCGTCTTTAATATCTGGTATGCGGCTTGCCCAGCTTGCAAATGTTATGCCTGCTACAAAAAAGAAAACACTTACCGCAATGCGGTGTGTACGGGTATTGTGTAAAGTAATTGATACATTCATTGTTTAGTTATTTCGTTAATAATTGCTGATGGTCAGCGTTACATGGAGGTGTAGTGCAGTTACCTCAGGCTACAAGCTTCTTTTTCTGCGCATCCTGCTGCTCTGCCGAAAGGCTGTAAAACCTGCCGTTCGGTTGTTTTTTTTTATCAATCAGCTTCGACTGCAGTATAAAATCGGCTGTAATGGTGTTTAGTGCTATAACAACATCTGCATTAAGTGCTGTTTCTATAAGTGTTTTCAACCCGTTAGCCTGTAGTGGGTCGGTTTCGGCATGCCCAAATAATACAAGTGCATCCACCTGGCCGCAGGTAATCATTTCAGCCAGTTCAAGGTATCCGTTATAGGGGCCTGTAATATATGTTTGCACAGTTTTGTTTAATGTCCCCTCCAAAATATTGGCTGCATCCCCACTGGCAATTATTTCGTGACCAGCCAGCAGGTGCCTGTTAAAATAGCTCCATTCAATAAGGTCGTTCTTTTTGTCTGCATGTACCACAAAGGCAATGCTCTTTTTAGTGTTAATATTTGTAGTGTTCATAATACTTTTTTTAGTTTGACTATAAAAAAAATTGCCCCGTAAAGGCGGGGCAATCGTTTTATATGGTCGTTTTTTAGTTATCCCTTTGTCTTCAAATACAATGTGTATATTTTACGCAAATATATACCTATTTTTAAAAAAGGTAACCCGATGGATATGTTAAGATAGCTATACGGTTGATTTTCAATAAATTATAAATAAGTTTATCATGCATAAAAAGCTTGCCCTGTCTGCTATTGCCACAAAAACAGGGTAAAAAAACCTCAAAACACAGTGCATGGCTAATTACAGGCAAAAAAGCGGGGAAAGTAGAAACTCCCCCCTTTTGATAAACAAAACCAAATCCACAATGAGTGGATAGGTTAATCTTTAATACGCTGGTATTTGAAAAAAGTTACATATATAGTAGATGGCATGAATTATATGGCAAAGAAAATGTGGTTAAATGTATGAAACTGCTTATGTAATTTAATTAATTATAACTTAAAATACGCTGAAACATAGCCCATTGGTATATTTAAGCCCATTTTGGGGTACGTTTTAAGAAAAAACCTTTCATAATGGCTGTTTAAGGGTATAACACAAGTACCCCCTGCCGTTAACAGCTTTTACATGTTTACTTTTACCAACTGCTCTTTTGTTCCAACGCATAACCCAAGGGCAAACTACTATATCTTTACAACAACAGCAAACCAAAACCAGCAACCGAGCATGCAAAATTTGCAAAGCAATGCTGTGCATACACACAGCAAAGCACTTATTATATTGATATTAGGCGCATTAATGACTGTTAGCCCTTTTTCTATTGACATGTATTTGCCTGCATTTACACAAATTGCAAAAAGCTTTGCAACCACCCCTGCACGAATTTCATTATCCGTATCAAGTTATTTTATTGGCCTGGGTGCAGGCCAATTGCTGTATGGCCCCCTGCTGGATCGTTTTGGCCGTAAAAAACCACTTAATGCGGGCCTGGCCATTTACCTGTTGGCATGTATTGGCTGTATGCAAAGCCATACGGCGGGTATGTTAATTGGTATGCGGTTTATACAGGGCATTGGCGGCTGTGTTGCAATGGTGGCAGCCATTGCAATGGTAAGGGATTTTTTTCCGGTAGAAGAAAGCGCTAAAGTATTAAGCCTGCTTATGCTGGTACTGGGTTTATCGCCCTTGCTGGCACCTACTGCCGGTGGTTTTGTAACCGCTGCATTAGGCTGGCAATGGGTGTTTATTCTGTTAGCCATACTGGTGGCAGTTATATTAATACTAACCCTTATTTTTTTACCACACATCCATCAGCCAGATGCAACTGTTTCGCTAAAGCCAAAAGCTATTATCAGTGCATATTTAAGCGTACTTACTGAACCCCGTTTTTATGTGTACGCCATCGCCGGGGCTTTTTCGTTCGCTTCTCTATTTGTGTACGTGGCAGGCTCGCCTGTAATATTTATGGATGTATACCATGTAAGCCCGCAAGCCTACGGCGGTATTTTTGCGCTGTTAAGCGTAAGCTTTATTGGCAGCAACCAGCTTAATGTTTTATTATTGAGGCGCTACAGCAGCGGTACTATTTTTAAAGCAGGTTTATTGCTTCAATTAGCAGCAACCCTTGTTTTTTTACTGGCTGCCAGCAATAACTGGCTGGGGCTAACGGGTACAATTGTAATGTTTTTTGTTACGCTTAGTGTTATAGGGCTTACCTACCCTAATGCCTCTGCAATGGCACTGGCCCCTTTTTCGCGCAATGCAGGCACAGCAGCAGCGCTTACAGGCTTCGTACAAATAGGCGTTGCAGCTATTGCCTCTGCCTGTACGGGCTTTTTTAACGCAACAAGCAGCGTACCCATTATTGCTATGCTGCCAGCTACCTCAATTGTAGCATGTGCAGTATTTTTCGGTTTAAAAAGAAAACTAAAGCCCTAAATGATTACCCGTTAACCTGCAACAACGGCAAGGGATGCCATTTTACTATATCAGCAGCAAAAACCTTAATACATCAGCAACCAATTGCAGGCAATAACCACAAACTGCAAAATGGTTTAATAAGGGGCTGTTCTATAAACTATACAAAAATCTTACATACAAACCTTCTGCCAGGCACCCTTACACACTAAGCAATTTATTTGTAGCCATTCCCGTTTTTTTAATATTTTTATAGGGCGATGTCAGATAACTTCATTTCCTATTAACACTATTCAACATGTTTCAATTGCTTGGCGCTATGGCAGGTGGGTTTATTGTTGGTTTTCTAACCAGAATCATTATAAATAATCAGCAGAAGAAAAAGCAACTCAGCATGGAAAACGACATGCTTAAAAGCCACTCCCGTATATTAACCCTGCAACAAAAAATATCTGAACTTGAAGCTGAGAACCAAAAATTGAAAGGCAACTAACGGTTATTGCCTTTTTTGCGGTTGACGGCCGGTTACCATTAGTATACATCTAAATGCAAGAGTTCTGCCATAAATATCCATACCCCGCCCACCTGGTTAATTTTTTAACCGGGTTTAATTTGTTGGCCTCTACAACAACATACAGTTAACCACCTGGTTATCATTACAGCCATCGCAAAGTAATGTAACAGCCTTACAGAGTTGAAACACCAGCTAACCCAGGAAAGCATTTTGTGCATATAACTGATTGCCTGCGCTGCTATAACTGTGTGCCTTGGATTACTAACTTTTGGGGTACTCAAAACCAGTGGATATTTCCCTCATTTTAATGGGCCGCACCTCTATGGCAGCTTTTGTACCAAAAGCAAACTCCGGGTTATTTTTGGCAATGTCCACCGCCTCGTTAATATCGTTGGCCAAAATGTGGTAATAACCAACCTGTACCTGTTTGCCAGCATCAAAAGCTACTTCCGTAAAATTGCCTGGCGTGCCGGTTATTGTTACCCCTTCCCAAAGCAATGGCTGGGCGGCAATCAACTGGCCATTGGCCTTAAGGTTGGCAATGTATACTTCGCAGGCCTTTAAAAAAGCGGCCAACCCCTCCGGCGAAAGCCCTGCTTTGTTATCGCCATTGTTAAGTATCCGCAACATGTATTCTTTTTTCATACAGTTTGTTTTCATTATAAATATACCCTTTATAGCGATGTGGGCCCAAGACTACTTGTGTACGACATTGACAATCCACCTATATCCTCTTCCCAAAGCAGCTTTGCTTACAATTACGACCGGGTGCGATGAAGATTTTGTTTTAAACCACCGTTAAGCGCCCCCCCCTTCATCCCTGTTAAAAAAACATATATTTGCTGCTACCTTCAGCAGGGCATACATCCAAACCATGCAAACTGTAACCATTAAAATATTGGCCGAAAAGCTAAAACTGTCGCGTGCTACAGTATCTAAAGCATTGAGCGACAGCTACGAAATTAGCCAGGCCACCAAAAGCAGGGTGCTGGCTATGGCTGCCAAATTAAATTATGCCCCCAACCCTTATGCCAGCAGCCTGCGTAAAAAAAACAGTAAAACCATTGCCGTTGTTATACCCGAAGTAGCAGACAGCTTTTTTGCCCAGGCCATTAATGGTATTGAAGCCACCGCGCAGGACAAGGGCTACCATGTACTGATATACCTTACCCACGAAAATTTGCCCGCGAAAAAACAATTATAAAAGACATACAGAACGGCAGGATTGATGGTGTTTTAATATCCCTTTCCTCCGAAACCACCAGTTATGCGCACCTGCACGCGCTTTGGAAAAAAAACATACCGCTGGTATTTTTCGACAGGGTTTGCCCCGATATTGACACCGCCAAAATAACCACTAACGACTATGAAAGCAGCTACCAGGCCACGCAGCACCTTATTGCCTGCGGCTGCACCAGTATTGTGTTTTTAGCCATATCAAAAAGCCTGGTAATTACCGGCGAAAGGCTAAGAGGGTTTAAGCAGGCGCTGGACGACAATGCCCTACCTTTTAGCCCCGCCAACATACTGGTTTGCAATAACGATGTGGAGCATAACAACAGCATCATTAAAAAACTGCTGCTTAAACCAGGCAGGCCGCAGGGCATTATATCTTCGGTTGAAAAGCTGGCCACCAGCATTTATACCGTTTGCAACCAGCTAAAAATTAGCATACCCACCCAGTTAAAAGTTATTTGCTTTAGCAACCTGCAAACGGCACCCTTGCTAAACCCGCCCCTCAGCGCCATTACACAACCTGCTTTTAACATGGGCAAAACAGCCGCCGCTGTACTATTTAAAGCCATTAAAAAAGGCACAGCAGGCCTTGCTAAGGAGAGTGTTGTTATCCCCTCCACCCTTATGGTACGCAATTCCACCGCAGCAGAAGGCACACCCTTTACCGAGGTGCCATTGTAACACGCCAACTTTTATAAAACAGCAGAATATTTTCGATACCTGCAGTGGTATTTTATAGCATCGTCCCTTGCGTCGCAAGCACTTCAGCTTTTGTGCAAAGGGCAACTTTACAGCCCATTTGTACAAAGGCAGCTAAGCAAGCCTTATATGCGCCGCCACACGCGGGCGGTAGGTATCGCCAATGGGCAGGTAGTGGCCATTAATAACCACGCGGCCGCGCTCAATATAATCAATGCAGCTTTTATTTATAATGTACGATTTATGAATGCGTATAAACCTGTTAAGCGGCAGCAACTCTTCCATACGTTTCATACTGTCAAGGCTCAGCACTTTCCCCGCAGGGGTATGAAAAGCAATATAATCGCGCATCGCTTCAATAAACAGTATTTCGTCAAAATCAATCTTCTGTATACGGTACTCCGTTTTTACAAAAATATGGTCGGCTTCCTGTACCGCAGGGGTGCTGCTGGCCGGTACTTCCACCAGGCGCTTGCGGGCTTTTTGTACAGCCTGCGTAAAGCGCTCAAAGGTTACGGGCTTCATCAAATAGTCAATCACCTCATGGTCGTAACTTTCGGCGGCATATTCGCTGTACGCAGTGGTTAGTATAACACCACAGCTATTGCGTATTATTTTTATAAACTGCATGCCTGTAAGTTCAGGCATCTGCACATCCAGAAAAACCAGGTCGGCCTTACCCTCCTGCACAGCATACAACGCCTCCAGCGCATGGGTGGTTTTAAGCACCAGCACAAGGCCGTCCGTTTTTTCAACATAATCGGCAAGCAGCTTAACCGCCAGCGGCTCATCATCCACCACTATGCAACGTATCACATTATCATTCGCCATACTGTAATTCAAGGTTTACGGTAAATGTATGTTCAGTATCCTCAATATTAAGCGCATGCCTGCCAGGGTACAAAAGTTCAAGCCTGCGCCTTACATTAGCCAGCCCAATGCCGCCGCCTGCATCTTTTTCGCCCCTGCCCTTGGCATTAAAGCAATAAAAATGCAGTTTGCCCCCGGCTGCATATACCGCTACATCAAGCCCCGTGCCCGGCTGGGTAAAATCGCCATGCTTCCAGGCATTTTCTACAAAAGGTATCAGTAACAGCGGTGCTGTTTGTATTTGCTGCGGGTTGCACCGTACTTCTACCACGCAATGCACCTCCCGCTCAAACCTAAGTTTCTGCAATGCATTGTATTTTTCAATATATAACAACTCCTGCTCCAGCGGTACCTTTTCCTTATTGTTATACAGCATATACCTCAACAGTTCCGACAGGCCCGCAATGGCGGGCAATGCCCTGGGCGACTGGCTATACACCAGCGCATAAATGTTGTTAAGGCTGTTAAACAAAAAATGAGGATTAATTTGCGAGCGCAGGAACGACAGCTCCGACTGCCTGTTTTGCAGCAGCAGGTCTTTTTGTTCAAGCTCCTTATACCAGGCATACCGTATAAAGTAAAATACAATGCCGTATAGTATGTAAATGCCGGTAAAAAACAGGTTCTCATTAAAAAAACTGCGCAACCGCTCAGGCTTCAACAAAAACCTTCTTAACCCATACTCTGTAAAAAAAATGGCCGCTATCAATACCAACATTAATGCTATTGCGTACCCGGTTTTGCCCTTAGGGTAAAACACGTACAATACGGTGTAAGGCAGCAAAACGTACATGCCCGTAACACATATATCCGCCAGGCGTGCTGCCAGCAGGCCACGGGTAACAGGCAACCACTCAAACCGAGGGTAACCGTTTACCAGGTTAGGCAAGTCGTACGCAATATGAATAATGTAATAACAAACAATAAACCCCGCCATCAACAGCAGCAGCTTCTTCTTCATGCCTCAAAATTAGCCATTGCAAGGTTTGCTGCCGTAGCAATTATGCAGTAATAAGCGCATTACTCTGCAAACGGCCAGTAAACGTCTGCAAACAGTGTAATGGCAAAAAAACACGTATGCAGAGGTTAAATACATGTTTGCAGAGTGCCTTTTTTATACGCGCGTGGTCATTATAATTTGGCAGCCCAACAATTACAAGTACTTATGCCTTACAAAACAACACTGCCGCTGCTGCTTTTTTTAGTGTTTATAACAATAGCATGCGTGCTGTTTAAAGCCTGCCAGTACCCCAAAGGGTATTACAGCAGCCCGCTAAACATGCCAGTTGACCTTGCAGCCAATTTTGGGGAAGTAAGGGCAGAGCATTACCACATGGGGCTGGATATACGCACCAACGGCCAGGAAAACCTGCCCGTTTTTGCCGCTGCAGATGGCTATATTAGCCGTGTAACCATTGAAGAAACAGGGTTTGGCCATGCTGTTTACATTACCCACCCCAATGCAACCATAAGCGTTTATGGCCACCTTAACCGCTTTATGCCCCAGCTTGAAAAAGCCATTAAGGCAAAGCAATATAAAAACGAAAAATGGCTGTTAGATACAAGCTTTACGGCAAGTGCCTTTCCGGTAAAAAAGGGCATGCTGGTGGCTTATAGTGGCAACACAGGTTCATCGCAGGGGCCACATCTGCATTTTGAGGTGAAGGATGCCCGGACAGGCAATAACCTTAACCCAATACTAAACGGCTTGCCGGTGAAGGATAACATACCCCCGGTAATTAACAGCCTTTACTTGTACGACAGAACAAAAAGCATTTACGAAACAGAAGCCACCCCCATTTTTACTGATAACGGCAAAGAAGCAAGCAATAGCAGCACTACGCTAATTAAAACAGCCTCGCCACGCGTTAGCATTGGCATTGATGCCACGGATAAAAACGCCGATACCAGGTACAAGCTTGGCATACAACGGGCAGATGTTATAATGGATGATGTAAAAGTATTTTGCTTTACTATAAACAGTTTGGGTTACAACGATACCCGTTATGTAAATGCCTGCATTGATTACCGCCAGTGGCATGAGCAATACAAATGTATTCAATTATTATGCAGGCTGCCAGGTAACAGGCTGCAGGTATTCGATGGGTCGCCGGGCGATGGAACACTAACTATTGAAGATGGTAAAACACACCGTATTACGGTAAATGTGTACGATGCCGCAGGCAACACGGCCACAAGCAGCTTTAACATTAAATACAATGCTTTACTAAAGAACAACAACATTAAAAAAAAGGGTACACAACTTATGCTGCCCGGCAAAACCAATACAGCGCACACCGAAAATGCAGTTGCTTTATTTACCAGCAGGGCTTTTTACGATACGGTTAATTTTGCCATGCACGAAGAGCCTTCCGCAGAATACAATGCCGCATCGCCGCTTATCTATTTGCACAATGCATTTGTGCCGGTACACGACAGCTACCTTTTAAAAATACAAACAACCTTACCTGAAAAAAGCCCATTGAGGCAGCATACCATTATGCAACTCACCACCGACAAACAAACCATATATTCAACCGGCCGGTGGGAAGGCAATACAATGGCTGGCTACTTTAATGTATTGGGTACAGCACAGCTTGTTACCGATACGGTTGACCCAACCGTTACATTAATGGAAGGCGACAACCACCGCTTTACAGATAACGAAACAGCTATGCATATTAAGTACACTGATAACCTGGGTGATGCAGCATACTTCAGGGCCACGCTTGACGGGCATTGGCAGTTGTTTGAGAAAAAGTACAACCTGTATACCTGCTATTTTGATGAGCATTGCCCGCCAGGCAAACACACCTTACAGGTAACCGTTAAAGACCTTGCAGACAATACCACTACAAAAACCTTTGCATTTACAAGGGAGTAAATGAGCGTTGTTGTATGACTGTAAGTATTGCTTATAGCTTATTGGTTAAGTTAAATAGCGTATCATTTATTCAACACCAGCGCCCTCAGCAAGGCCCGCCTTTTTTTTACTTACAGCCCAATAATAAACAGGTATACCAAGCAGGGTTATAATAAGGCCTGGCCAGGTAAACCGGGGCTTGTAAAAAATAAGCAACGTACAAAATGCAAGCCCCATAGCTATGTACAACAATGGCAATACGGGGTAACCAAATGCTTTATAAGGCCGCTCAGCATCGGGTTGTTTTTTGCGCAGGATGAAAATGCCAGCAATAGTAAGCATGTAAAAACAAACCACCACGAAGGATATCATATCCAGCAAGTCACCGTATTTTCCGCTAAGGCTCCAGCCGCAGGCGAATATGCATTGCAGCCAAAGCGCATACGATGGTACAGCAAAACGGTTAAGAGTACCTGCTTTTCGAAAGAACAATGCATCCTTAGCCATTGTATAGTACACCCTTGCCCCGGCCAGAATAAGGCCATTGTTACAACCAAAGGTTGATACCATAATCATAGCTGCGATAATATAGGTGCCTGCATTACCAAAAATTACACTGGAGGCTGCAATGGCTACCCTGTCTTTGGGGGCAGAAGCTATATCATGCAGCGGCAACACCCCCACATACACAAGGTTGGTGCTTACATAAATAATGGTTACAATAAGGGTACCTAAAAAAAGGCTGAGGCCAATGTTGCGGCGGGGATTGCGTATTTCGCCCGCAATAAAGGTTACATTGTTCCAGGAGTCGCTGCTGAATACTGAACCAACCATAGCTGCAGCAATAGCGCCAGCGGCAGCTATACCAGCGTAGCTTTCAAAACTGCCATCAATATTTAGTTTACGCAGGCTCCAGGCGTTTTGCCAGTTGTTTTGCCAAACTGTTTTACTGGCCGCATAAATACCAAACGCAATAAGGCCAAACAAACTGAGCAGTTTGGTTAAGGTAAATACGGTTTGAATAATCTTGCCATTTTTAACCCCGCGAGAGTTTATGAAGGTAAGCAACACTATTACCACAATGCTTAATAGTTGGGCGCTTGATATTGTTACAAAGCCCAGGTTAAACACCACATTATCCTCACTAAACTGCGGCAGTATGTAGGCTGTAAATTTTGCAAATGCAACACCTACCGCAGCAATGGTGGCGGTTTGTATTACTGCAAAAAAACTCCAGCCATACAAAAAACCTATCAATGGGTTATACGCCTCCTTTAAATAAACATACTGCCCCCCCGCTTTAGGAAACATCGCACTTAGTTCGCCATAACTTACAGCGGCAGTAATAGTCATAAAGCCGGTAAGCAACCAAACTATCATCAGCCAGCCTGCACTGCCTGTATTGCGGGTAATATCCGCACTAACAATAAAAATACCGCTGCCTATCATGCTGCCTGCCACAATCATGGTAGCATCCAGCAACCCCAGTGTTGGTTTAAACGATGTATCCTGCATAATTTTTTCTACCTGCTTTTTAGGTTATTGTTATTCTTCTGTTTTTCCGCTTAAGTAAAGTAATTAAAACTATTAAAATAAACGCCTGCCATACTGTACGGAACATATATAGTACGGCAAATTAAAAAAGGCAGGCTTGCGAAGACGGATAAAGCACAGGCATATACGCCCGTGTTTTAATTTTATTTTTGGCCATGGCATTTAGGCAACAAACTATACAATAGCTGTAATTGTGGCCAAAACACCAGGCTGGCAGCAATTTTACATTTCAAAAGGCATTAATACTTCAGTTTCAAAACTATTTTTAAAAAAGCGGCATTCTTTTCCTTTCTTATCAACTTATTTACATATTTTAACACAACCGCTACCATTTAAAAAAATTAGCGGTAATATTGGTAAAATGAAAGTTGTACAGTTTACCATACCCGTTGCTGCGGATAATTCCATACACCTGCAGGAGGATAAACTACCTCATTTTTACGAACACCTGCACAGGCACAACGAAACCCAGGTTACCTGGGTAATTAAGGGGGAAGGTACGCTGATAGCAGGTAACAATATGCAGAGATTTGCCTCCGGCGATATTTTTGTTATTGGGGCCAACCAACCGCATCTTTTTAAAAGCGACCCGGAATATTTTGAACACGACGGCAACAAAAGCATACACTCCCTCAACATATTTTTTAACCCAAAAGGCTTTTTATCCCAACTGCTTGCATTTCCTGAAATGCGGAGTATAAAAAAATTTGTTGATGCAAGCGTTCACGGTATGCAGGCATCAGAAAGCGACCGCAATAAATTATCGGAGTACGTAAACAAAGTTAAAATAAGCAACTCGGGTTTCAGGCTTGCCAACTTTATTGAACTGCTGCAGATAATGGCTGATATTAAAAGCTGGA
>CAZRDD010000091.1:0-14146 GCA_964598675.1 uncultured Parafilimonas sp. | reverse complement strand
TTACCATACAATTCCGTGGCCCATTTAAATACAAGCAGTATGGTTAATACGGAGGCAAGTAAAGTAACATACCTGCCCATAAAAATATCTTCAATGCCGCTATCCATTTTACGTAAACCGGGGTGGAGGATTTGCTGAACCACCCTGGGGATGGTATTTAGCGCTATAACAGGCAGCTTGCTGTCATCTATTACGCTGCCCGTTTTACCGGGGTGGCCTGTTACATACCTTTTGGCATAATTAAAATAGGGGTCTTCATCAAACGCGGCAGACTGGCTTCGTATATAAAACACCCCATTAACAATATAAAAAACAATAAGCAGCAGTAATAAAATACCCTGGCCGTTTTTAACACCAGGGCACTTTATTTTAAACCATTTTATATTTTTAGCACTGCTCATAATAATATTAGGCTAACACTGCAATAAAATCAATCACTTTGTTATTCTGCATTCTTTTTTGGAACATTAAACAACACAGATGTTATAATAGGAACAAAGAAAATGCTTACCGTAATGGCCGACATAGTTATATCCGCCGCACGGCTTTCCAAAAACAACCCTAATGCACTTTCTGGCAAAAAGTGCTGAACCAACGACAGCAATAACTTGATGCCAAGTATACCAATTACAACAAACGCAGAGGTTTCGAGAAAGCTGTATTTTTCCATCAGCTTCACAAACCATTGTGCTATAAAACGCATGGCTAGTATACCAATAAAAACACCAATGCAAACCAAAATAATGTTTGGCGTAAAAGCCACAGCGGCAAATACGTTGTCAATAGAAAAAGCCATATCCATCAACTCAACCAGGGCAACGGTAGCCCAAAAGGTACCCAGGCTGCCTACAGTTGTTCTGTACAGCCAGTTGCCTTTTTTATCAATAAAATCATCATCCTTCGATTCGGTTTGTTTACCCTTCCACCAATCCCACACCAGGTATAAAAGGTAAATGCCGCCCACAGGCTTTAACCACCATATTTTAATCAGCAGCGATGCAAATACCATAGCAAAACCCCTGAAAACATACGCCCCAATAATACCATAACGCAACGCTTTTTTGCGTTGCGCAGGGTCAAGGTCCATTACCATAGTGGCCAGTACAGCAGCATTGTCAACTGAAAGCAGGCTTTCAATTATAACAAGGTTGCCTACAATAGCCAGTGATGGTAAGGGATTGTTTACTATTTGCTGTATTAATTCATTCATTGTTTGTTTTTTATAAGTGCTTATACAGCTACATAATATCTGTATTAAGCATTGTTTTTAAAATATTAGCCTGCACATCTGCACTGCTTATATTATTTAGAAAATCAATCTCTGATATTTTTTTATACGTTTCGCTTAACAGGGCTTTTATTTCAGCAGGCATATATGCCTTCATTACATGTATACTGGCCTGTAGGTTATCATTCTTATCATTCAACTCCTGTATTATCCGTTCATTTTTCGACTTTGTATTACTCCAGTCAATATCAGTAACTGCCTGTATATCGCAAAATAAAAACAAATTGCGCGAAGGAGAAAAAAGGTAATACCGGTTTGTGTCTAAAAACTTATACACTTCCAATATAACATTGCCAGCTTTAAGACCACAAAAAAACGCTGTTTTAAAATCGTACTTACACAAAAGCCCCATCAGCTTTTTTTGTATTACTGCATAGGCATTTGTGTACACTTCCTGGGTATTGTATTCCACCAGCGAAGCAAATAAACCCGCAGGAATTTCAAAATAAAAATCCTCCGAAAACCTTGCGCTGAAAACATTGATGTTTTTTACAAAGGGATATTCTGCCGAATCATCCGACAATACCTGAAAGAGCTTGCGTAATGAATTGTTTACCTTAAGCGACTGGCGTTGCTTTTCCAGGTTAAAGGTTTTTTCAGAAAGCAGCTGGCTGTTAAGTTTATCAATTAAATCTTTATTCAATTGAATTTCATCAAACAGTAAACTCACATTGCCCTCGTTGTTCTTCTTTATTTTTTTAAGCAGTTCTATTACCGGTGTGGTAAACTGCAAATGAAACAAATCCAATTTGTTAATATCTATCTCCTCATTTGTTTCAAACAATTTGTGTATAACCCCTAACCGTAAATATATTTTGTAAATAATATCCTCTTCAAAAAAAACAGCATACACCTGTAACTTGTTAATTACCCTGTTTGATTCGTGCAATATGTTCTGCCGGTTTTCATCCATTGCTTACCCTTACTTAACATTCGTTACATTCTTCCGCAGTTCTGTTTCAAGGTTTTGCAACTCTGTATTCAACACCTTCCGGGTTTCGAAGCCTGCATCATGTATGCGTTTTACTTCCTGCAATGTTTCTATCAACGATTGTGTTGTTTTTTTAAGTGTTTCAACCGATACCACTGTTTTTTCATTCTCCCTTGCTACCTCTATGCTGTTCTGTTTAAGCAGGTCAGCATTTTTTTGAAGGATGGTATTTGTGGCATCAGATATTTTCTTCTGCATTTCCACATTCGCCTTTTGGCGCTGTAACGCCACCGCAATGGTAAGCTGGTTCTTCCAAACAGGAATGGTGGTTGATATGATAGACTGCGCCTTTTCAGCGATGGAAGTATTATTATTTTGAACAACCCTTATCTGCGCCAGCGATTGCATCATAATGTAACGCACAATCTTCATGTCGGCCAGCCTCTTGTCTAACCGCGTAACAAAATCCCTTAAATCGGCAATCTCGTAGTCGTTGTAATTTGCAGGGCTTGCTTCCATTTGCGCAAGCTGGTCGCTCAGCTCTTTGTATTTTAACTGGCCTGCAATAATCAGCTGCTCCATTTGCTTAATGTATTCCACATTACTGTCAAACATGGTTTGCAGCGAGCTGTTGTCTTTAATAGAGTTTAGCCTGCCAGCCTTTATTTTATTGGTTATCTTATCAACATTGCCAATAATGGTATCGTATTTCTCAAAAAGCTTTTTGGCATCAAATACCAGCTTTTTAATAAACGGTATGTTTGAGAAAAACTTTTTAACCGGGCTTTGTTCAAGCTCATCAACATCAATATAATTCAACTCGGTCAACAGGTCGGTAATAAGCGTACCCACTTCACCGGAGTTGTACGTACGTACAGAAGTAAGAAACTGGTTACTGTAGCGCTCCATGCTGGCCTGTGCCTCAACGCCATAATTCAAAATTGAATTTGGGTCGCCGGGCTTCAGGTCTTTATTAACCTCACTCAGCTTTTTTGCATCTTCATCGGTTATAAGCGTAAGGTCTACATTACCATCTTTATCTAATTTAACTGGCGTTAAAGCCGGGGTTGCAGATGGTTGCTCTGCACCCTGAACTGTATCCATAAAAGTCTATTTTATTTAAAATTACTGTTTAATATTAATGAAAATAATGCATGCAGCATAATTTTCATTGGCTACAGGTAGTTTGCCTGCACCGTTTTAACTGTTTCCGGCAACTTGCTGTCGCGCGTAGGTTCGCCAATGGCGTTAAACTTCCATTCTCCGTTGCGCTTGTAAAAAACGCCCATCACCATTGATACGTGGCCAGCAAAACCAGGCCCATGCGCAATATCGTACTTGGCGAAAACCTCGTTAACGCGCGATGGGGTGCCCTCGTAAATGCGGATGGAGGCAAACGGAATTAAGCCAAAATCCTGCCCGCGAAAGCTGTTAAGTACAAACGCCACGTAGGATACAGACGAATTAAGGTGCGAAAAATCTACGGTTATCACTTCATTATCCAACCCGTCATCACCATCCATATCACCCGTAAGGTCGTCGCCGCTGTGTATTACTGAACTGTCTTTTGACCGCAGGTTACCAAAATATACTACTTCTATTACCTGTTTTTGGTCGTCATATAAAATACAGCTTGCATCAAGGTCAACTGCTTCTTTTGTTTTTGACAAGCCAAACAACCCTTTTTTTTCAATAGCACCCCAGTTTATGCCAACGCACACATACTGTAGTTTACTGCCGTTGCTTTTTTGCAGGTTTATGCGTTGCCCTTTTTCAAGATTGATAGCCATAATAACTGCTTTAATGTATTATGAAATGTTTTTAAATAGTTACCTAAGGCAGATTGATGCCTTTAATTGTATTTATTCAGGTAATCCTGCAGGCCGCCTTTCATGCCTGCGCCAACAGCCTCAAATTTCCATTCGTTATTACGCTTGTAAATACGGCCAAACTCTACGGCTGTTTCGATGGAAAAGTCTTCCTCCAACTCGTACTTTAATATTTCCTCGTTTGTATCGGGGTTAAAAACGCGTACAAATGAATTGCGAACCTGACCAAAATTCTGCCTGCGGTTTTCAGCCTCGTGTATGGTAACCACTACACAAATTTCGGCAACCCGCGGGTCAATTTTAGACAGGTCAACTTTTATCTGTTCATCATCGCCATCACCGGCACCGGTAAGGTTATCGCCAGTATGTTCAACCGCCCCATCGGGTGAGGTAAGGTTGTTGTAAAACACAAAAAAATCATCTGCCACAAGCTTTCGCGTGCTGCCCATAATAAACACGGATGCATCAAGATCGAAAGCCGTACCGGTTGATGAAGAATTTGTATCCCAGCCCAGGCCTATTGTAAATTTGGGTGCGTTAATTACCTCCCGCTGCCCTTTTTGAAGATTGATTGCCATATTGATTTATTTAAATTTTATGATTGTTATTTTGTGTAATATGATAAACCGCAGCAAGCTTTATACCAACACGGCGCTGCTGCTTTTAGTGTTAATATAATGTTTTATAAAGTGCAGGTTTTTGGTATAAGCCTCTATGGTATGATAGCCGTTGCCCAAAGCCATATCGTATAAAAGGTTTATAAATGCAGGTGGCATATCCTGTATAAATAAACAGCATTCATCAAACGGGTAGTTAAGAATGTATTTTACAATACGGGTATTAATAAAAAAACTGCCATCCTGTATTATGCTTTTAAGATCGGCAATTGATTTTACTGCATAGTAGTTTAAATAGTTTTCTATATTAGGGTGAATATTTTTATTGGTAAGCTCAGCAAAGTAAAGGGTGTAAATATCGTTGGTAAGCCTGTACTCACCTACCATTTTCATAATCATCCGCTCATGGCTGCCGGTTATTTTTATGTCATCCAAAAAAATAATGGTTTTGCCTGCCAGAAATACACTGTCTATATGAAATGAATCGTTGCCAATAAGCTTTATTCTTTGTTCTGCATCCAGCTCTCCGTAATCTTCTTTATAGGTGATGGTACGGTGTACTTTTGTTTCCTGCACAACAGGCAAACCGTTTTCGGCAAGCCACCTGTTTAGCCTGAACACAAAATAATTTTTCATAGCAAAGGTAGCTGTTGGTATAAACGAATAAGGGCTTGAAACAACCACCAATTGCTGTAACACGGGCTTTACAGATAAATGCTGCTTAATAAACCCATCTGCAAGAGCTGTACCATAATGCCGGGCGATGGCCTCATCACCAAACTTAAAACGGCTGTAATCGCCAGGGTAAAAACCAAAGCTTTCTGTATTATCAATGTTATATAGGGAGTAGGTAATTGCCATTAGTTAAGCAAGCTGGTAATGCTTATGTTATTTGAGTTTATTAATATACTGTTTATGCCTGCCGCTTTTGCCCCGTTAATATCAGCCACTATGTTATCGCCTATGTGTACTGTTTCTTTGGCATGCAAAATATCTCCGCCACGCTTTATATCAATCTCCTTAAGCATCTTTTCAAAAAGCCTTTTGTCAGGTTTTGAAATGCCTTCTTCATCGGAGTATAATTGAAAATCGAAAAAAGCATCCAGCCCTATATGTTTTAAAACCTTGCGTAATGAGCGGCCTTTAATAAAAGCAGTATTGCTTAGCAAGCTTACAGTAACCCCTTCGGCTTGCTTAATTTTTTCAAGCACACGGGCTGTGTTATTGCAGTATACAACTGGCAGGTACTTAAACAATAACTGTTCCATTTCGTTGTACAGCAATGGCAGGTTAACTGCCTCAAACTTATTGCTGTAATTGTTTATGGCAGTTATTACCATAAGATACATTTCTTCCGAGGAAATGTTGCCACCTGTTTTCTCGTTTATGGCATTGCACATAACATCTACCTGCCTGAAGATGGCTGCTACTTCCTCCAGCGTTTTGCCAGCCCCATTAAAATTATTGTAAAAAAACAGGGTCCGCTCCTGCTTAAAAGCAGGGTTGGATTTTATAAGGGTCATCCACAAATCAAAAGAGTAGTGTCTGTATGTTTGCATATATGCAAAGCCTTTACCGGCTTTTCTGTATCGTTTTAAGTACGCCAGCCAAAATACACCTGTTAAGCGTTGGTATACTTTTTTAGTATATCCACAAAAGTATCTGTGTTATAAGGCTCCCCAATGGCCCTAAACTTCCAGGTGCCATCCTTTCTGTATACCTCTGCAAAAGCCATACTGCACATATTGGCATACGTTGAATCGCCCGACAGGCTGAAACGGGCAATTTCCTTACCCCTTTTATCTACAGCCCTTATAAAAGCGTTTTCAATCATACTAAAATGCTGGTTCTTTTGCCGGCCCTGGTAAATGGCTACAATAAAAAGAATTTTTTGATAACGCTGGTCTAAACTGTCAAGCTTAACAATAATTTGTTCATCATCACCATCACCTGCACCGGTGCGGTTATCGCCGGTAAGCCAGATATTACCCGATGGGTGGCGCATGGAGTTAAAAAACACCACATCCCCCTCGTAAAGGCCTATGTTACGCCCATTTTGCGTTACAGTTCTGCCTAAGCTGGCAACCTTATCATTGCCATCCAGCAAAAAAGCAATTGCATCAAGGTCAAACTCTTCTTCCTTTTTCTCATTCCCTAAAAACTTACTAAAAAAACTGCCGCCGCTGCTTTGTTTCTTACGCACATCCCAACCCAAACCAATGGTTACGGTTGAAAGATCGTAAGCATCGCCACCATCGTTTTTGCGCAGGTCAATTGTTTGGCCTTTTTGCAGATTTATTGCCATATAAAAAGTTTTTAAATGTTATTTTATGATTTGTCCCTTGTAATACTTCGATAGAAAAAAGGCAAGGTCTTCCTTGTATCCAGCACCACTTGCTTCAAACCGCCATTTGTTATCGCGCCGGTACAAACGGCCAAATTCTACAGCCGTTTCAATAGAAAAATCTTCCCCCAACTCGTATCTCAGCACCTCGTTACCGGTACTGTCATCAACAATACGAATATAGGAGTTTCTAACCTGTCCATAATTTTGCCGCCTGGCAAACGCATCGTAAATGGTAACCACAAAAATTATTTCCTGTATACGGGCATCTACTTTGCCCAGGTCTACCTGTATCACCTCGTCATCGCCTTCGGCGCTGTTACCGCCAGTGGGGTCGTCCCCGGTGTGGTGCAGGGCTGTATCAGGAGAATCGGTATTGCCATAAAAAATAAAAAACTCCTCTGCCGGAATAAGCCGGTTTGCATCTATCATAAAAGCAGATGCATCCAGGTCAAAGGCGTAGCCTGTACCCTCATTGGGTTGCCAGCCAAGGCCAACACTCATTTTAGTAAGCCCTATATCAACCCTTTGCCCTTTTTGTAAATTAATTGCCATATCCGCTAATCATTTAAATTGTCGTTCAATTTGCTATTAACACCCCCTCTCGGAGGCCTAATTAAACGGTTAAGGTAATATTTTTTACAAAATGCAGGCCGCGAATATGGAAGGAAGGCAAGATTTAGGGTTTTGTAAAGAGAAAACCATGTTTAAAGGACACCGGCAGAACCCTTTTTAATACTAAAACTTTGCTTTACAGCCATTTATAAAACAGTTTTCGGCTTTTTACAGTATTGGGTATCATTATAAATGGCTATTAAATTGTCTGCACCTTACAAATGCATAACAATATTTTCTACCTTTGCATTATTGAAAAAAGCAACAGCCATATTCTTTTTTGCAGTTTACCTGCTTTCAACAACTGAGGCGCACCAGTTGCTGAAACTACCTGTTGTTTTTCAACACTTTGCCGAGCACAGGCTGGAAAACAAAAACATCTCCTTCCTGCAGTTTTTAGACATGCATTATTTGCATGGCAGCCCCAAAGACAAAGACTACGACCGGGATATGCAATTGCCTTTTAAAACAACCAACGAGTGTACTTTCTCGGTTAGCGTTGCTTTTGTGCCGCTGATGCAGCAAATTTCTATTGCTAAACCTGCAGAGGCTGTTAAAAGAAAAGACTACATAATACGGGATCAATTTATACAATCCGCCTACCTCGCCAACATTTGGCAGCCTCCAAAATCTTGTTAATCAATATCGTACTATTTTAAGGCAATGCCTGTGTACATGCACAGGTGTAATTGTGCTATATGGCACACTAATGGTTTATTACAAGATTATACAACATGCTGAACAGAATTATAGCGTTTTCCGTTAGGAACAAACTTATTGTGGGGTTATTTATTTTAGCCCTTATTGGTTACGGCAGCTACCAGTTTACAAGGCTGCCCATTGATGCCGTGCCGGATATTACAAACAACCAGGTACAGGTAATAACCGTAGCCCCATCGTTTGGCGCTACTGATATTGAACGCCTTATCACCTTCCCCATTGAGCAGGCAAACAACAATATTTCGGGGTTGAAGGAAATAAGAAGCTTTTCAAGGTTTGGCCTTTCGCTGGTTACCATTGTTTTTGACGATGCAACTGATGTGTATTGGGCCCGCCAGCAGGTAGCGGAGCGTATGCAAAAGGTGCAAACACAAATTCCCCAGGGCATAGGCTCGCCCGAGCTGGGGCCGGTAAGCACTGGCCTGGGCGAAATATACCAATACGTGGTAAGGCCCAAAAAAGGGTATGAAGGCAAATACAATGAAACTGATTTACGCACTATACAGGACTGGATTGTGCGCCGCCAACTATTGGGCGTTAAAGGCATTGCTGAGGTTAGCAGCTTTGGCGGCAAGCTTAAGCAATACTCTATTGAGGTAAACCCCAATAAACTGCTTAGCTACGGCATAACCATCAACGATATTTTTAAAGCCCTTGAAAGCAACAACCAAAATACAGGCGGCGCATACATTGAAAAAGGGCCAACCGTGCTGTATATACGCAGCGAAGGGCTGGTGGGCAATATTGACGATATAAAAAACATTGCCATTAAAACCACCAGCAGCGGCACCCCGCTGTTTATTAGGGATGTTGCCGATATTACCATTGGCAGTGCCACACGCTATGGCGCTATGTGCTACAACGACAAAGGCGAAGTGGCTGGCGCAGTGGTAATGATGCTTAAAGGGGCCAACAGCAGCGAGGTGATTAAAAACGTAAAAGAACGGATAGCGCAAATACAAAAAACGATGCCTGAGGGTGTTTTGATTGAGCCTTTTTTAGACCGCACCAAAATGGTTAACAACGCCATCGGCACCGTTGAAAAAAACCTGGAGGAGGGTGCATTGATTGTGGTGTTTGTGCTGGTGTTGTTTTTAGGCAACTTCAGGGCCGGGTTGCTGGTAGCATCGGTTATACCACTGGCCATGCTTTTTGCCGTAATTATGATGAACCTTTTTGGCGTAAGCGGCAACCTGATGAGCTTAGGCGCACTGGACTTTGGCTTGATTGTAGACGGAGCCGTTATTATTGTAGAGGCTGTTATGCACCGGCTGGGCCACAGCAAGCACTTTAACCATATAAACAAGTTAAACCAGCAGGATATGGATGCCGAGGTAAACCACAGCGCCAGTAAAATGATGAATAGCGCGGTGTTTGGCCAGATTATTATACTGGTGGTGTACCTGCCCATATTTACGCTGCAGGGCATAGAAGGTAAAATGTTTAAACCTATGGCGCAAACGGTGGCCTTTGCATTACTGGGTGCATTTCTGCTTTCGCTTACCTATATACCGATGATGAGCGCTGTATTCCTGTCTAAAAAAATAAAGCATAAGCAAAACTTTTCCGACAGGCTGATGGCAGGTATTGAAAAAGGCTTTCAGCACGCCCTTAGCAAAGTATTGGGTTTTCCTAAGCTGGTTTTATTTACCGTGATTGGCCTTTTTATAACCGCCGTTTTTATATTAAGCACCTTGGGGGGCGAATTTATACCAGCCCTTGAGGAGGGCGACTTTGCGGTTGATACCAGGGTATTAACAGGCAGCAGTTTAAGTACCACCATTACCAATACACAAAAAGCAGCGCATATTTTAAAAACGCAGTTTCCCGAGGTGGAGAAAATAGTTACCAAAATAGGCAGTGGCGAAGTACCTACCGACCCCATGCCTATGGATGCCAGCGACATGATGGTAATATTAAAACCTAAGGCAGAATGGACAAGCGCCAAAACCTTTAACGAGCTGAGCGAAAAAATGGGTAAGGCAATAGAAGCCGTACCCGGCGTTACCGCAGGCTTCCAGTTTCCGGTGCAAATGCGGTTTAACGAGCTGATGACCGGTGCCAGGCAGGATGTGGTGTGCAAAATATTTGGCGAAGACCTGGATACCCTTGCCCAATATGCAAAACAGCTTGGCGGCATCATCAACACGGTAGAGGGTGCAAAAAACCTGTACGTAGAAGCTGTTGCCGGTATGCCGCAAATAATTATTACCTATAACAGGAATGCAATAGCCCAGTACAACTTAAATATTGCCGACATTAACCGCATTGTTAATACTGCCTTTGCAGGCCAGAGCACAGGTATGCTGTTTGAAGGGGAGAAAAGGTTTAACATAGTGGTACGCCTGGCGGGTGAACAAAAAAAGCAACTGGAAGATGTTAAAAACCTGCTGATACCCACCCCGCAGGGCACGCAAATACCGTTGTATCAACTGGCCGATGTACAAATAAAAGATGGCCCCAACCAAATACAGCGCGAAGATGCAAAAAGAAGAATTGTGGTGGGCTTTAATGTGCGCGGGCGCGATGTGCAGAGCATTGTAAATGAGCTGCAGGCCAAAGTGGAGAAACAACTTAAATTTCCGGCGGGGTATTATGTTACCTACGGTGGCGCTTTCGAAAACTTAAATGCGGCCAAACAACGGCTAATGATAGCCGTACCAGTTTCGCTGCTGCTTATTTTTTTACTGCTTTATTTCGCCTTTAATTCTATGAAACAAGGCTTGCTTATCTATTCGGCCATACCGCTTTCGGCCATCGGCGGCATATTATTTTTAGCAGCAAGGGGTATGCCTTTCAGCATCAGCGCCGGGGTTGGTTTTATTGCCCTTTTTGGCGTAGCTGTATTAAACGGCATTGTTCTTATTGCCGAGTTTAACCTGCTTAAAGCAGAGGGTATTAAAGATGTAAAAAGAATTGTACTAATGGGTACTAAAGTAAGGCTGAGGCCGGTGCTGATGACGGCTTTTGTTGCATCGCTTGGCTTCTTTCCTATGGCTATAAGCAATGGTGCCGGGGCAGAGGTGCAACGGCCGCTGGCAACTGTGGTTATTGGCGGTTTACTTATTGCTACATTCTTAACATTGTTTGTATTGCCGGTACTGTATATGACCTTTGAAACCGGCCTGCACAAAAAGGGCAAGGGCAAAAAACCTGTTGCGGCAACCATTATACTACTGGCAGTTGCCGCCTTTACCGGCACAGCACATGCGCAAACAGGCATACAGTTGCAGGCGGCTACCGATACAGCCATAAAAAACAATTTGCAGGTAAAGAACGAGCAATTAAAAGCCCAATACCAGCAAATGCTTATTAAAACCGCAACCGCATTGCCACAGGCGGGTTTACTGGCCGAAGCAGGGCAGATAAACAGTATTTATACCGATACTAAATTCAGCCTGTCGCAATCATTCAGTTTCCCCACTGTTTATGCCAAGCAAAAAGCCCTTTTACAACAGGAGTGGAAAAGCAGTGTATTGAATGTTGCCGTAAAAGAGGCATCGCTAAAAAAGCAGGTGGCCCAGGTGTTTGCAGCCATATTGTACACCAGGCAAAAGAAAACACTGCTGCAATACGCAGATAGTATTTATTCAGCTTTTTATACACGGGCTGCGTTGCGGCTGACAAAAGGCGAAAGCAATGTGCTGGAGAAAGCCAGTGCCGAAACCCAACTGGGGCAGATACATAACCAGTTAAACCAGCTAAGCCAGGATTCTGCACTTTTGCAGTTGCAGTTTCAATTGTTGCTAAACACCAGTACAATCTATATACCCGAGGCTGCAAGTAACACCCTGCCGCTGTATACGCAGGGCGATTCAACAACGCTGGCAAACCACCCAATGCTAAACGTTATAAAGCAGCAACAGCAAATTGCCGAAGCCAATGTGCAACTGGAGAAAAGCAGGTTGCTGCCGGACCTCTCCTTAATATACAGCAACACCAGTATAAAAGGCCTGGGTGCTGATGATAAACAGTATGGCAGCGGCACCCGCTTTAATGCGGTACAGGTAGGCGTGGGCATCCCCATTTTTGCCGGTGCGCAAAAAGCACGCGTTGCCAGCGCTAAGTTTAGCAAACAGGTAGCCGAAAATACGTATGCCACCAGCCTGCAGGCCATGCAATACGAATACCAGGCGGCAGAAACGCAGTACAACAAATACGCGCAAACCCTTCTGTATTTTGAGAACGCTGCCTTAAAAAACGCATCAGAAATTATTGCAACGGCCAACAAACAACTAAACGCCGGCAGCATTAATTATCTTGAATGGGTGCAACTTGTTAACCAGGCTACCACTGTTAAAAACGACCATATTGAGGCGGTGAAAAACTTAAATGAGGCCATCATTCAATTAAACTACTTACGTAACAAATAATACTTCAGCAATGAAAAATATAATATTCTATTCCATCCTGTTAACAGTGTTACTCTCCTGCGGGGGTAGCAAAAAAACAGAAGACCCTGCCAGCACCGCCGTTAATGATAACATGGTTACGTTAACTGATGCACAGGCCAAAACAGCCGGTATTGCTACTGGCAAGGTGGAGCAAAAACAAATCTCTTCTATCCTAAAACTTAATGGCGTTATTGATGTGCCACCACAAAATATGGTTTCGGTTAGTGTGCCTTTGGGTGGCTATTTAAAATCAACCAGTCTGCTGCCAGGCATGCACATAAACAAGGGAGATATTATTGCTGTTATGGAAGACCAGCAATACATTCAGTTACAGCAAGATTATTTAACAGCCAGGGCAAAGATTTCCTTTTTGGAGAATGAATATAACCGGCAGAAAGATTTGAATGAAAGCAAAGCCAGCAGCGATAAGGTATTTCAACAGGCTGAAGCTGATTACAAAAGCGAAAAGATACTGGTGAGTGCATTGGCCGAAAAACTGCAACTGGCGGGTATTAACACCAGCCGCCTTAACGAAACAAACATATCCCGGAGCATTAATGTATACTCGCCCATTAATGGTTATGTGTCTAAAGTAAATGTAAACATCGGTAAGTACGTACCCCCCACAGAGGTGTTGTTTGAACTGATAAACCCCACTGATATTCACCTTGCATTAAAAGTGTTTGAAAAAGACATTGACAAACTTTTTATCGGCCAAAAGCTAATGGCCTATACCAACAACCAACCAGGTAAAAAATACCCCTGCGAAGTGTTGCTGATTGGCCAAAACCTTTCAGCAGACCGCAATACAGATGTGCATTGCCATTTTGAGGCATACGACAAAACACTTATTCCGGGTACGTATATGAATGCTGAAGTAGAAGTGAATAACAACAACGCATTTGTGTTACCAGAAGATGCCGTGGTGAGGTTTGAAAACAAAAACTATGTTTTTATAAAAAAGGGAAACTACAAATTTCAATTAACTGAAGTTAACACCGGCACTACCGAAAATGGCTTTGTTGAAATAACAGATGCAGGTAAAATTGTAAAAGAGGACATTGTTGTAAAAGGCGCGTACAGCCTGTTGATGAGTTTAAAAAACAAATCGGAAGAGTAAACTTCCAGGTAGCTGCAGCTGCTTTAAGCGCTGTTACTAACAAAGAATTATTCCCCTAAAAAAATCAGCCACCAGCTAAAAACTGGTGGCTGATTACATTAAAAGCCCACACTACAAATACTTACTTATGCTTAACTGAGAATATCAGGAAGAGGCCTGCTTACCTAATTTCTTAATCTTTACAATATTAACAACCAACGAAATCAGGATGCCCCAAACAACAATAATAATGGAAGTTGCCATTAAAATAAGCCATATTGGCGCTTTATCTCTTGTTGCAAAAAGGGT
>CAZRDD010000090.1:0-14165 GCA_964598675.1 uncultured Parafilimonas sp. | reverse complement strand
GCATTTGGCTTACGTGTTATTTCCTCGCCGGTATCAGGGTCTGTACCAACAATAGCTTCTATATCAAGCGGGCTTGGCAGGTAACGGCAAACCGCATCAAGTGCTGTTTGAACACCTTTATTTTTAAAGGAAGAGCCACACATCATTGGCACAATGCTAAGGTCGATACAAGCCTTACGGATGGCCTCGTGCACCTCATCTTCGGTAATTGTATTGGGGTCGTCAAAGAATTTTTCCAACAATTGGTCATCATATTCAGCAACAGCCTCAATAAGGTTTTGGCGCCAAAAGTTAACGTCCTCAACCATGTCTTCAGGCACAGGTATTTCATCAAAGGTCATGCCCTCTGTTTCCATGTGCCATACAATACCTTTCATTTTAATAAGGTCAACAACGCCTTTAAAGTCGTCTTCAGCACCTATAGGTAACTGCAGGGGTACGGCTTTAGCAGCCAGCATGTCTTTAACCTGCTGAACAACCATTAAAAAATCTGCACCAGCACGGTCCATTTTGTTTACAAAACCAATGCGGGGTACTTTGTAACGGTTTGCCTGGCGCCATACTGTTTCGCTCTGGGGTTCAACGCCGTCAACTGCGCTAAAAAGGGCAATCAAGCCATCCAGTACACGCATACTACGCTCTACCTCTACGGTAAAATCCACGTGGCCCGGAGTATCAATAATGTTGAAATAGTATTTTTTTGTATCCTCAGTTTGCTTGCCTTTATCTGTTGGAAAATTCCACTGGCAGCTTACAGCGGCAGAGGTGATAGTGATACCCCTTTCTTTTTCCTGTTCCATCCAGTCTGTTGTAGCAGCACCATCGTGAACCTCACCAATCCTGTGAATCATACCCGTATAGCGCAAAATGCGCTCGGTGGTAGTGGTTTTACCTGCATCAATGTGTGCGGCAAAACCAATGTTGCGTTGAATCTTCAAGTGCGTCATAAAAAAATTTTGTTTTCAGTTTTATATTTTTGGGCGTACAATTTCTGTTTTTAATTTATAGTTTATTGGCACATAAGGGGTTACATACGTATTTGTATGTACCTGCCTTTTAAAGGGCTTATTAACTTAAACAATAAACGTAAAACTGTAAACTGCAAAAACCCGGTTGTACACGGCACACCCCGGATTTTAGAGGCGCAAAGGTAGGGAATTTGCCAATAGGAAAAATTTTGGCGAAGATTATTTTGTTATAAAGCTTTTAACCTTAACTGCTGCCTAAAACATTTTGGTTAAGTAACATATCGTTTTTGCAGATTAACTAAAATTTTACTTGAAAATGGCTACAGGCTGCCATGGCCGAAGCCATTTTTAGCTTTTTATAAACTTTGTAAACCCTGAAACGAGCAACAGTTGGGCCGAGCCATACGAAATCATAATGGCGCAACTTAAAACCACGAATAATTCAGCGGGCGGGTTTATAAATACGTAAAACTTACTTATTGCAAGCAATGAGTCGGATATGACAAACAGCAAAGCCCCCGGCAAAAAGTTTTTCCACGCTGTTTTCCGGGCCCTTTTGCCGGTAGCCGTGTTAACTGCCATCAGAAGCATTAACCCTATAGTTGTGGCGTATGCCAGTACCGGAATGGTATAATTTTCTTCGCTAATTTTATCCCATACGGTATTGAGCAGCAAACTAAGCAAGACTATAATAATAATGGCGGCCAATGCCAACACGCCTATTCTCTTGGCAGAAAGCCGTTTAATTTTAAAGAACAAAACAATATAAAATAGGTGGGCAAGTAAAAATGCGGCAAGCCCTCCAATAAAATACAGCCTGTCTGTATTGTTGAGCAGCAAAACATCGCCCACCAGCGCAAATAACAATACAAAGCTTAATATCGCTTTAGACCGTTGGTGGCTGGTGTCGGCAGTTTGCAAAGCCATCATTATATACAATACCGGCATAAGCAGGGGTTTTGTATAAACCCGGTAGGCATCAAGATTATTTAAAATAAAAGTGCAATCTGTGCCCAAAACAATCCAAAAAAATATGGTAAGCAATGCCAGTTGTAATTTCATAAAAGCAATTTAGCGTAAAACCATTGTGTTATTCAGCAATACGGATAGGGCGTTGAAAATACTTTTGAACAGAGTCTTTTACGTGCGCGGTATCTTTTACTGTTAGTTTAGCCTTTAAAAACAGGTGATATACCGTGGCTGTATCATTAAGGGCGCTGTCTAAAAACACATGTTCCCCCCAGCTTTTCAGGCTGTCGTACCTGTTATGGGCCCTGTACTTATTAAATGTGGTTTCAAAAATAAATTTATACTCGGCACTGTCTGTGGTGCTTTTCTTCACAGCCAGGGTATCGGTAGCGGCAGGCTGCAGCTTGGTGGTTGTATCAGCTGCATTTTCTGCCGGTGCGGTAAAAACAGTATCGCTTTTTGGCTGCTTTATATATTTATATATACCCCAACCCAAACCACCGGTTACCAGTAAAATTATTAAAAAGGCAAAAAACATCACTACATTTCGCCCTGCCTGCATGCGCGCAGGCGTTTCTGACGAAGCTTTTGGCGGTGTAGCAGCACCACCTTCGCCAGCACTAATAGAAACATTGCCTTGCTGGGGGGCAAAATCGTAACCGCCAGACCGGTTTAACGAAATAATACCCAATCCAATAAAGTTATAAGGCTTGCCTATATTAATGTATTGCCTGGCATCTTCAAAAACTGATGTAAGGTCGGAAGATATTAAAGTTTTATTTTTGCCTGTTTCTTTAACAATAAAATCAACTAAAGCTTCGGAGGTTTGGGCTTTTTTATCAAATTGAAAGTCAATTAATTGAGATTGTATCAATTTATCGTCACCAGCAAGTGCGGGAACTGTAAAAGTGCCAATTCTCTCAATAGAAACCTGTTTTGTTGTAATAAGAAAATCTTTAATATACTGGTCGTATTTACTCACTTTTGCAGCTTTTTATGGAAAAGTAATAATTATAAAGTTAAAACAACACATAAAACTTATAAAACAACATTTAGTAACCGTTAAACCGCACAATAGTAATGCTTTCAGCCAAAGAAAATAATTTTATTGAATACTGGAAAAAAAACCGGGAAAAAGAAAAAAACATCTACCGCCAATTGTTTTTTGGGCTTCCGTTTGGCCTGCTGTTGGGTATTGGCATACTTGTTTTATTAGAGTCTGGGTGGTACGAGCGGGCCAATATGGTAGCTTACGCACAATCCAGCCCCTGGCTGTTGGTGGTAGCTATTGTATCAATCGCCATATTTACCGGTTTTTTTTACAAAAAGTATAAGTGGGAGATGAACGAGCAGCATTATAATGAGCTTATTTTTAAAAAAGAAAGCAACAATTCGCAAACTGCGGCAACGAATCCCCCGGTTTCTTAGTCATTAACGAAAATGAACATTTTTATGAGAAAAACCTGGCTTTTGCTGGCTCTGGCATCGGTTACGCTTGCTGCTTGCATTAAAAATACAGTAACAACTGATGGAAGTACTAATTGTACCCCTGTAGCCCCTTCAACGGAGCTAACACCAATTTTGTCGTTTATTAAATTAGACACTGTGCCATATTCAAAAGATACAAGTGGCGTGTACTACAGTGTAATAACACCGGGAACCGGCCCCAGTGCCACAACTGCATCTACCATACTGTTTGCCTACAAAGCAACCTTGCTTAATGGTACCGTTTTGGGCAATGTAACTGATTCTATTACGTTACCGCTGGCCACTGCTATTCCTGGCTTTGCCTATATGGCACATTATTTTAAAAAAGATACGCATATTAAACTTATCATCCCTTCGTCTCTGGCCTATGGCTGCCAGGGCATAACAAACAATGGCACCGTAATTGTTCCTGCAAACTCCGTTATTTTTTATGATTTGAATATAAAAGGCATTCAATAATATTTATATATGTTTTGATTAAATACGGCAAAAACGATTGTTTTTGCCGTATTTTTTTAACAGTATCATTTAAAGGTCAATTCCCCTATCTTTGCCGCTCACAAAAATTTTGAAACCCTTACAGTATGCAACTTAAAGGTTTAGTGCGTTTTTTTGCGATTGCGCTTATTTTAATCTGTCTGTACCAACTGTCCTTTACATGGATTGTGCGCAGCCATGAAAGCAGTCTTGAGGATAAAGCCAATAATTGGCTTAAGGCTAATGGTTACATAGCCGCAGACAAGAAGTATCCCAATGATAAAGCATTGAGAGAAGCTTATCAGGATACACTGGACGAAGTAAAGAAACAAAGGCTGAGACGCCTTGAAGACAGTACAAAGGATACCAAGATAGGCCCCTTTGGATTAACAACTTACCAGAGTGCAAAAGACAAGGAGCTGATGCTCGGTCTTGATTTGCAGGGCGGTATGAGTGTTACCATGGAGGTTGGCCTTGATGCGCTTATCCACTCCCTGGCCAACAACACCAAGGATGCTGTTTTTAACAAAGCTCTCAACAATGCTGTTAAGCTGAAAGCTAACGGTGGTGCTGACCTTATTACTCTTTTTGGAGAGGAATATAAGAAAGTAGCCAATGGTGCCCCCCTGGCGCCTTATTTTGTTTCGCGTAGTAACGGAAAGGTAAAATATACCGATTCCGACAATGCTGTTTTGGCCTATTTAAGCGATCAGTCAAACTCAGCATTTGACAACACTTACAAAATTCTTCAAAACAGGATTGACCGTTTTGGCCTTAGCTCTGCTACCATCAGCAAGGATAAGTCAAAATCAATCATTTCTATTGAACTGCCGGGCGTTAGCGACCAGGAAAGGGTTAGGCACAACCTGCAGGCTACTGCTAACCTGCAGTTTTTTGAAGTATACAGAATACCAGATATTTACGAAAGTATTGCCAATGGCGAAAAAGCCCTTACCGATTATCTTAATGGTGTAAAACCTGTAAAAGATACTGCCGGTAAAGCCGGTGTTGACTCTGCTGCCATTGCAAAGGCTGATACGGCTAAAAAAGTTGCCGACTCAGCAGCTAAGGGCGCTGTAGCCAAAGTTGCAGATTCAACTAAGTTGAAAGCGAACGAGTACCCGATACAAAAAATCCTTTCCATCAACCCTGGTTCACGTGATAAAAACACAGGTGCAGCGCTTTATTCACCATACATTGGTATGATAAGAACGCAGGATACAGCCCTGCTTAACAGCTACATTAGCCTGGGTGTTTTCAAAAATAAGTTCCCGTCTAACCTGGTGTTTATGTATGGCCCCGACGAAACAGGCAAAAACAAGAATGTTGTTTTACTGTATGCCATTAAAACACTGGAAAACGGCAACGCTAAACTGGATGGCAGCCACATAAGCAGTGCCCGCCAGGACTTTGACGAAAAAGGCTTGCCTGCCATTAAAATGGAAATGGACCCCGTGGGTACAACCCTTTGGGCGGAGTTAACCAAAGCTAATGTAGGCAAACCATTAGCCATTGTGCTTGATAACACTGTGTACAGTGCACCAAACGTAATTGGCGAAATACCCAACGGTTCATCAGAGATAAGCGGAAGCTTTACTGTTCAGCAGGCGCAGGACCTTGCAAATACACTGGAGTCTGGTAAACTGCCAGCCCCGGCACGCATTGTTTCTGGCCAAACCATAGGGCCCACTTTAGGCAGCAGCACTATACATGCAGGCGCTTATTCATTCCTAATCTCTTTTGTGGTGATTTTTGCCCTTATGCTTATTTATTATAACACTGCCGGCTGGGTGGCTAACATTGCCCTTATACTCAACCTGCTGTTTACAATAGGTATTTTAAGTGCATTAGGCTTTACGCTAACCGCCCCTGGTATTGCCGGTTTGGTACTTACCATTGGTATGGCGGTAGATACCAACGTAATTATATTTGAAAGGATTAAGGAAGAACTGAGCAAAGGCAAAGGGTACTTAACAGCCGTAAACGATGGTTACAAGCGCTCTTATGCGCCTATACTTGATGCGCACGTTACTACCTTTTTAACAGCCGCCATACTGTTTATTTTTGGCCTTGGCCCCGTGTTAGGCTTCGCCACAACCCAAATGCTGGGTATTGCATTAAGCTTGTTCTGCGGTATTCTTATCTCGCGCCTGATTACTGATATTTACACCAGCAAACAACGCCACTTTGAATACTTTACCGGCGTATCCCGTAAAATATTTAAACATTCTTCTTTCAAATTTATTGAGTACAGAAAAGTAGCATACGGTATATCAGTTATAGTACTTATACTTGGCTTAGGCTCTTTAGTACATGGTTTTGATGAAGGTGTTGAATTTAAAGGCGGCCGCAGCTATACCATTGATTTTAAAAGGAAAGTAAGCACTGACAGTGTTACTACACAACTTAAAGCAGTGTTAGGCAACTTCCCCATTGTTAAAACTGTAAATACCAACAACCAGTTAAATATTACTACCGACTTCCTGATTAACGAAAGAGGTAATAACATTGAAGACAGTGTTGAAAAAGTTTTATACAAAGGGTTACAGCAGTCATCTTTCATTCCTGAAAGCGTTAGCTACAAAGAGTTTGATACAAAGTACAAGCAAGACTCTAAAACAGTTGAGCCTTCTATATCAAGTGAATTAAAAGGCGGCGCTATAAAGGCGGGTATATTTGCAATTATTATTATATGCCTGTACATCTTTATCCGTTTCCGCGACTGGAGGTACTCACTTGGTACAATTGTATCCCTGTTGCACGACGTATTGGTTATTCTTGCGGTATTCAGTTTCTGTAAGGGTATTGTACCTTTCCCGCTCGAAATTGACCAGTACTTTATTGCAGCGGTACTAACGGTAATAGGTTTCTCCATGAACGATACTGTAATTGTTTACGACCGTATTCGTGAAGATGTTAAGCTTATGCAGGGCGAAACGAAAGGCTCTATTATTAACCGCGCCATTAACCAAACACTAAGCCGTACGGTTATGACATCATTAACGGTGTTTTTAACCATCCTTATCCTGTTTGTATTTGGCGGTGAGGTTACAAGAGGTTTTGCATTTGCAATGCTTGTGGGTGTGATAACTGGTACCTACTCATCAATATTTGTGGCAGCACCAATACTTGTTGACTTTGGTAAAAACAGGCCTTTAGGCAAAGCAGACAGCAAACCAGTAAAATAACGCTGGATTTCATATACAACATTAAAAGGCGATGTCCACTGGAAACAGTGGGCATCGCCTTTTTTAGATATTGCTACAGGTAAAATCCCTTACTTGCTGCTATATTTAAAAGCATACAATTATTAGTGTTACAAACAATAAGGTTGAACACTTTACGGCAGGCGTGAATGGTATTTACAATAGCGGGAAATTAGCAGTTTAGTGCATGCATAGTACTATTCGATGAACGAATAAATCAAATAGATTTTATTAGAACCTGGCTAATTAATTTAGAAACAAGGCTAAAATTAAAAACAAAATAGGGCTTAAAATCAGCACCGATAAAATGGTGACAGACAATTTGTTTTGCCTTATCCTTGCTGATTTTACCGCATCACTGGGTGCATTGAATATATCATATTTAGAAAAATATAGCCAGCGGCCCAGGGAGGGCTTTCGTGTTGCTGTAAAAAAGGAAAAGGTTTTTATGATGCAAAGTATCAAAAGCAGTGTTCCATCAATAATTAAAAAAATTGATATTGGCTTATCCATAATCCGTTTAATTGCTACTAAATATTGGTGCTAATAATTGTTATTAAGGCAATTTTCAACAGGTTAACTTAAAAAACGTAAGGCTTCATTACACTACCATACCTTACTGCATATGCAATATAAAATAACTTTTATATACTAACTAATTTATATTAATTCTTTATTTTTATTTAATGTAGTGTATTTAAATAAGTAAGCATATTAAATGAACCGGATAACAAGATATACTTATAAATAGATGCCGGTAAAATGGCTTTTTGGCGGTTAGGGGAGCGGTTGTAGTGTTTATGGGATGTATTATATTTGACCAATAATTTTAGTTATGGGCATACTTATATTAGTTACAGGCGGCACTTTTGATAAAGAATATAATGAGCTTACCGGGGAACTGTTTTTTAAAGAAACGCATTTGCCTGAAATGCTGCGGCTGGGCAGAAACCTTGTTGATACAAGAATTGTAACCTTGCCAATGGTTGACAGTCTTTATATGACGGAAGATTATCGCAACGCCCTTGTACAGCAATGCCAGGATGCTGCTGAAGAAAATATAATAATAACACACGGTACTGATACAATGGCCGAAACGGCTGTGTTTATTGATAAAGCAATACACGGTAAAACAGTTGTGCTTACAGGGGCTATGATACCCTATAAATTCGGCAGTTCCGATGGGTTGTTTAACCTTGGCAGCGCAATGGCTTTTGTACAAACATTACCGGCTGGTGTTTATGTAGCTATGAATGGTTGTTGCTTTACGGCTGGCAGGGTACGCAAAAATAAGCAGACGGGCCTTTTTGAAAGGGTTGTGTAGATGCTTTTATCAAGTGCTCTACGCGGCCTCCTGCCAGTATGCAGATATGTTTTTTATAATATTCAGCCATTCATCTGCTGCCGCAGGTACTAATACACAGGTGGTTACGCCCATTTCAAAGTACAAAAGGGTTTCTTGTGCTGTATGTTTTGACGTTAAAACAAGCAGCGGCACTGTTGCATAAAGCGGGTTGGATTTTAAGAGTATGATGATATCAATATCCTGCTGGGGATCTGTTTTATTTTCTTCTAAAATAATAAACCGTGGCGCTTCATTTTGTAAAGCCGGAGCTTGGCCACAGGTATATTTAAAAGCGTTTTTTTCCACATAAATAAATGGCGAAAAGTTTTCCGTAAACTGTTTTGCAGATGGGGAATTTAATAACAGAATGACACTTGACATATATTGGATTTTCTTTCACTGAATTAAACCGTGGGGGTTACAGGGGCAAAATTACCAACGTTGGTGATGTTGTTAAAGCCCGAAAGCTTACTTTAATGTACAATTAAGCTGTTTTAAATAGCTTTAAACGCTGTTAAAACTATTGCAGATAGCGTATTTGTATGGTAAACCATTCAATAGCGGGGGTAACGCAATTGCACGTTGGTATTCAAAAATTACAAATTAGAAAGTATACACTGATTATATTGCATTTTAAATGACGTACAAAAGTGCTACTGCCCGCAGGGTTGCTGTAAGTGCAGTTTTCTTTTTTTATGGCCTTAGTTATGCCAGTTGGACGGCAAGAATACCCACCATTCAGCAAAACCTCCGTTTGTCTGAAGCGGGTTTAGGTGGCGTATTATTGGGTATGCCTGTTGGCTCTTTTATCATGTTGCCCTTTTCTGGTTGGTTGGTAGCCAGGGCGGGCAGCCGTAAAGTGGCTATTTTTGCCGCATTTTTATACTGTTGCCTGCTTGCCTGCATTGGTTTTGCCAGCACCACGGTACAATTGGTTATATCATTGTTCTTTTTCGGGGCTTTTGGCAACATGCTTAACATATCTATCAATACCCAGGCCATTGGTGTAGAAGCAATATATAAACGAAGAATACTTTCTTCCTTTCATGGTGTTTGGAGCCTCGCGGGTCTTGCCGGTGCTTCGTTGGGTGGGTATATACTCAGCAAAAATGTTGGCACGGGGGTACATTTGCTTGGTGTATCAGTTTTTGCGGCGGTAACCATGTTGTTTTGCATTCCGTACCTTATTACAGAAGATACCAACCGGGATAACAAAAGGCCGGTTTTTGTAAAACCCGATAAACGCCTTTTTGTACTTGGCATGATAGCGTTTTGCAGTATGATGTGCCAGGGGGCTATGTTTGACTGGACAGGTATTTATTTTAAAAAGGTTTTGCTGGCCGATAAATCTCTTATAGGCGTTGGGCTAACAGCCTTTACCATCAGTATGGCTGCAACCCGTTTTATAGCCGATTGGCTGTCGCACCATGCAGGCCTCAAAAAAATGCTTTTCTGGAGTGGGTTACTGCCAGCCGCAGGGCTTTTGGCGGCAGTTATTTTCCCCAACATAATCACTGCTACTATTGGTTTTATGCTGGTTGGGGTAGGGGTATCGCCTGTTTTACCGCTCCTGTTCAGTGTTGCTGGTAAATCTGTAAACATGTCTCCTGGTATGGCCATCGCAGCCGTATCAACCCTTGGGTTTGTGGGGCTGTTAATAGGCCCGCCACTCATCGGCTTCATAGCAGGCGCTACCAGTTTGCGCATATCGTTTCTGGTGCTTGCCGCAATGGGGCTGGCTGTTACTGTGCTTGCAGGCAAAGTTGAGCATGAACTATAACCGCTTGATATCAAAAATAAATATTGGCGGATTAAAATACTCTCCGTCCTCCGGCAGATTATAAATAAACTTTACAACATCCATACCTTTAACCACCCTGCCAAAAGCAGCATAGCCTTGGCCATCAGGGTTATTTGCCCCGCCGTAGTCAAACCCATGCTGGTTGCCAATACAAATAAAAAACTCGGTGGTTGCCGTGCCGGGCGCAGCCCTGGCCAACGATATAACGCCTTCAGTATGCAAGATGCCTGTTTGTTTTGTTGTTTCATGCGGAATGCCGGGCAATGATAAAGACAGTTGCCTGTTGGTACGCCACAAACCACCTTGTATCAGCCTGGCTTTGTAGGCATCAATCACCTGGTTATCATCACTCCAAACCCTGTAAAAAGTTGAATTGTTGTAATACCCTTTATCCACATACGACAGGAATGCGGCTACTGTTTTGGGCGCTTTTTCAGGGTACAATTCCAGCACAATATCACCATTGGCTGTTTCTATTTTAACCCTTGGCTCCTTATATTTTTTTTCAGCACATGCTGTAAGCAGTAACAAACTACAAATAATAATATTCCTGTATTTCATGCCCAATATTTCGCGCCTAAGTTACACATAGAATGAGTAATTACATGCCACTAAACTATCTGTTAGTCCTAAAGTTTTAGCAGGTAATCTTTTTGTTTAAGTAAAGGGATAAATATTACCCATAGCTGATTAAAATTAGCTTCTTTAACAAATTTTTTAAACATATTTGCAAGTTCACCATCATCTAACTATATCTTCATTGTATGAGCAGGAAAAAGCAGTTTATTTATTCAGACTCAGCAGAACCTCACCGTGCCCGAACAAGATTGATTTTAAAGCAACACCCCGGTGTGCGTAACCTTATTGGCAAAAACCCCTCTACCATTTTTGCCATTATAGGTATTGTTTCCTTTCAGATAGTTGCAGCCTGGTTTTTGGCGGATAAATCCTGGTGGCTGGTTTTTTTGGTGGCCTACGTGTTAGGCGCTTTTGCTGACCATGCCTTATTTGTACTGATACACGAGTGCGCCCACAGGTTGCTTTTTAAAAACCAGGCAGCCAACAAACTGGCCGGTATTGTAGCCAATATGCCGCTTATATTTGCCAGCTCCGTTTCTTTTGAGCGTTACCATATAAAACACCATTCCTTTCAGGGCGTACACGAACTGGATGGCGATTTGCCAAACCATTGGGAAGCCCGCCTGATTGATAATTACTTTATTGGTAAAATAATCTGGTTGTTGTTCTATCCATTTTTTCAATTGTTCCGGTTGGCCAGGCTTAAAGAAATTAAACCTTTTGATGGCTGGGTGGCTTTAAACTGGGCGGTGCAAATTGTATTTGTTACCGGGGTAATTGTTTTATGGGGCCCTAAGGCCATCGTATTCCTGGTGGCAAGTTTCTTCTTCTCGGTTGGTCTGCACCCATTGGGCGCGCGCTGGATACAGGAGCATTATCTTACCCACGGCGAGCAGGAAACCTACAGCTACTACGGCGTTCTTAATGCAATAGCTTTTAACGTGGGTTACCACAACGAGCACCACGATTTTCCTTCTGTTCCCTGGAACAAGCTGCCGCAAATAAAAAACACAGCACCGGGTTATTATAATTCACTCGCCAGCCACAAATCATGGACCTTGTTATTTTTCCGTTTTTTGTTTGATAAAGAAATTTCCCTTTACAGCCGCATCGTTCGCAAAAACAGGGGTAAGGTAAACCTTACAGATGAAAGCAAGCCGGATGCTGAACTGGTTGCTGGAAAGGCGGTTGTATAAGCTTGATAAAACATTGAAGGTTACTTTTCAACCCTGCTATTTAGCCCTTTTGTAATTGCTGTTTACAACAATATTATTTATAGCCAACAGGCCAATAACTTTAAACAAAAGTTATTGGCCTGTTGCTTTTTCTGCCCCAAAAAAATATTCTATAAAATTATTGCTTACAGGTTACTTTTGCAGCCAATTTTAAAATCACCAAAATATCCCTTTTGGGGCAGGTTATATGAAAGTAATGAAGTTTGGCGGCACCAGCGTTGGTAAGCCGGAACGTATGCACCAGGTTGCACAGCTGATAACTAAAGACAGCGAACCTAAAATTGTGGTACTTAGCGCATTGAGTGGTACAACCAATGCATTGGTATCAATAAGCGACAGTCTTGCAGCAGGCGACAGAACAGCCGCCAAGCGAAAGATTGACGAATTACTGCAGCATTACAATCACTTTATTACCATACTGGTTGAAAAGGAAGAATACATAAAGAAAGCCGTAGCCATTGTTAATGAGCATTTTGAATTTCTAAATATCATCCTGCGCATCTCTTTTAGCGAAGCGCTAAACAAGGATATTCTTGCACAGGGCGAGTTGATGAGTACCAAACTGTTTTCGGTTTACCTTGAAGAAAACGGGATAGACCATCTTTTACTGCCTGCGCTTGAATTTATGAGCATTGATGCCAACGAGGAGCCACAACTAAGTGTTATAAGCGCCAAGCTTACAGCCCTTATTGAGGAACATGCTGATAAAAAATTATTCATCACGCAAGGCTATATCTGCCGTAATGCAAGGGGCGAGGTTGATAACCTTAAACGTGGTGGCAGCGACTACACCGCTTCGCTTGTTGCAGCAGCCATACATGCCAGTGTTTGTGAAATATGGACGGATATTGATGGCATGCACAATAACGACCCCCGCGTGGTGGATAAAACCCTGCCTATAGATATTCTGAGTTTTGATGAGGCAGCCGAGCTGGCCTATTTTGGGGCAAAAATTTTGCACCCAACCTGTATTTGGCCTGCACAGCAAACCAATGTACCCGTTAAGCTGCTTAATACCATGCAGCCTGAGGCAAAAGGCACCACCATTGCCGAAGATGCTAAAAGCACGGGTATTAAGGCTGTTGCCGCCAAGGATGGCATAATTGCCATAAACATTAAAAGCAGCCGCATGTTGCTGGCTTATGGCTTTTTAAGAAAGGTGTTTGAGGTGTTTGAAAAATACCGTACACCAATTGACATGATTACGACCTCCGAAGTAGCGGTTTCTGTAACCATTGACAATGCCACCCACCTTGATGAAGTGGTGAAGGAACTGGAGCCATTTGGACACGTGGAAGTAGACAGGGACCAAACCATTGTATCTATTGTAGGCAATGAAATTGCTGCAACGCCAGATGTACTTAAAAAGTTGTTTGATGCCATCAGCACCGTACCCGTGCGTATGGTAAGCTATGGCGGCAGCAAACACAACATTTCGTTACTGGTGCCAGCAGGATATAAAAAGGAAATGCTACAGTTGATAAATAAAGGCGTTTTTGGACTATAACAAATAGTCCGGGCTTTTTTACTGCCTTTTATTCTTGCTTTATTCCTGTTAGGCCAAATTCCTGGTTGCCGTTTTACTGGTTGATTTTAAATTAAAAATGTACTATGGTATCGATAGGGCTTATAAAAGAAGGGAAGGTACCCGAGGACAACAGGGTGGCATTAACGCCAAGCCAGTGCCGCTGGCTGCAGCAAAACTTTGCAGGTTGCAGGGTACTTGTTCAGAGTTCTCAAACTCGCTGTTACAGTGATAAGGAATATGAGAACGCGGGCATAGCTGTTGCCGGGGATGTAAGCAATTGCGATATATTAATGGGCATTAAAGAGGTGCCTGTTGATATGCTTATACCCGGTAAAACGTACCTTTTTTTCTCCCATACCAAAAAGAAACAGCCTTATAACCAAAAGCTGATGCACGCCTTGGTTGATAAGGGCATAACCCTTATTGATTACGAATGCCTGGAGCATGACGATGGCCAGCGTATATTAGGGTTTGGTTTTTTTGCTGGTGTGGTAGGGGCCCATAACGGTATTATGGCCTACGGAAACCGTACGGGTGAATACAAGCTGGGCAGGGTGTATAAACATAAG
>CAZRDD010000089.1:0-14177 GCA_964598675.1 uncultured Parafilimonas sp. | reverse complement strand
AATACTAACCCCCATGAACGCCAAAAGGGCCAGCTTGGAAGGGCCAGGTTTTTTAGAAAAAAGTATACAAATGCATGCCATGAAAAGAATGGGTACCACCGGCGAAGTTGCTATGACGGCTGTTTTTCTGGCTTCGGATGAAGCGGGTTTTATTACCGGGGAAGATATTAAGGTAGACGGTGGGTTGTGTACCCTGCCCCGTTACACAGAATAATTTATAAGCAAAAACATTTATAAAAGCATGGAGCAGGCTTTACAAGGTATTAAAGTGGTTGATTTTTCGCAGCTGTTACAGGGGCCGTATGCCACGCAAATGCTTGGCGACCTTGGTGCAGACGTTATTAAGGTGGAAAGATATTTAACCGGCGATATTTACCGGGGAATGACGTTTTTTAACCAGTGGATTGCCGGGGATGAATCGCCCTGCTTCATGGCCTGGAACCGTAATAAAAGGTCCATAGCCATTGATGTTAAAAAGCCCGGCGGCAAAGAGATTATTTATAAAATGGTGAAAGAGGCTGATGTAATTGTTGAAAACTTCAGGCCGGGTGTAATGCAGCGGCTGGGCTATGGGTATGAGCAGTTAAAGCAGGTAAATCCACGTATTATTTATTGCTCGGCCTCGGGCTGGGGTGCAGATGGGCCCTATTTAACAAGGCCGGGGCAGGATTTGCTGGTACAAAGCGTAAGCGGTGCTATAATGACCAGTGGTAAAAGCACCGATGGGCCAGTGGCCCTGGGTACCGCCCTTTGCGACCAGGTAAATGCCTTTAACTGTGTTTACGCCATACTGGCTGCTTTATATTATCGCGAAAAAACGGGTATGGGGCAGGAAATTAAAACCAACCTGCTCTCCTCTGCCATCGCTTTTCAAATGCAGGATTATTTTACTATTCACAACATGGGCGTAAAATTCAACAGGCCCAATTCGGGCATTGGCCATCCTGGTAACCCCGCACCTTTTGGCACCTATAAAACCAAAGATGGTTTTTTGGCAATAGCCATGAACCCGTTTGCCACCCTTGTGCAGGCATTGGGCGATGATAGCCTGCTGGAGTACAATAACAACCAGGTGCTTTTTGATAAACGCGATGAAATTTATTACCGTATACAACAGGTTACCGTTACCAAAACCACGCAGGAGTGGCTTGATACTATGCTTCCCTTAGACCTGTGGGTGGCACAGGTTAACAGCCAGGATGCGGTGGCCGATGACCCGCAGGTAATACACAACAATACTTTTGTACAGGTGAAGCACCCCAAGGCAGGTAATGTTACCGTAACCAATGTGCCGTTTACCATGAGCCAAACGCCGGGCCGTATAAACCGCCCTTCGCCATTGATTGGAGAACATGGCCCGGAAATTTTAAAGGAAATGGGGTATAGTAATGAGGATATTGAAAGGCTGGTGAACGAGAAAATAATTTCTGTTGAAAAGGTTGCCGAACATTAAAATACTCATGCCATGTATCAGCATATTTTATTTGAAGTAAAAGAAAAAGTTGCGTGGATAACGTTTAACAGGCCCGATCAGCTAAACGCAATGAACGCGGTAATGATGGGGGAGATTATTAATGCTTTGCAGGTGGTGGATGCTGCCCCCGCAGCCGATGTTAAACTGGCGGTGATTACCGGTGCTGGTAAAGCGTTTATGGCTGGTGCCGACATTAAGGAGTATGCACAGCAAACCAAACAGCAGTTTGACGATTTTCAGCAGAATGGGCGCAAAGTGTATGCCGGTATTGAGCGTAACTCAAAGCTGGTGATTGCTGCCGTTAATGGTTATGCATTTGGGGGTGGTTTTGAAATAGCCCTTGCCTGCGATATGATTGTGGCTGCTGATAACGTTAAAATGGGCTTGCCCGAAATTTTGCTTAACCTTATACCCGGTGGCGGGGGAACGCTGAGGCTTGCCAAAAAAATAGGTATAAACCTTACCAACGATATTGTAATGAGCGGACGCACGGTACTTGCAGAAGAAATGCACCGGTATGGGCTGATAAACCATATTTACCCAAAAGAACAGTTTATGCAGGATGCAGCTGCTTTTGCTGCCGGTTTTGCAAACAAACCTGCAGACAGGCTGGGGATTATTAAACAGCTAAGCCAGCTGGCCGCAGGGGCAGTTTCCGCGGAAGCCGAGCGTATGGAAGCGGAGGCATTAAGCCGCTTTTACCAATCTGCCGAAGGGCAACAAAAAATACAGGAGTTTTATATAAAAAGCCTGGAGAAAAAAAAGTAAAACATTGCAGGCCATGATTTTAACCGGCATAACCTGGGATCATCCCCGTGGCTACCAGCCACTTTACGAAGCCTCGCTGCTGTACAAGCAGTTGTATGGCATAGAAGTGATTTGGGAAAAAAGGTCGTTAACCAAATTTGGCGACCAATCGCTGGTATCGCTTGCCAGTCAGTTCGACCTGCTGATTATTGACCATCCGCATATAGGCATGGCCCAGGCAGCAGGCTGTTTGTCTCCCTTAAATAATTTATTGCCGGGGCTGGCACAGGGGCAAATTGCAACACAGTATGCAGGCGCCAGTTATTACAGCTATTACTACAAACAACAACAGTGGGCGTTGCCTGTTGATGCAGCCATGCAATGTGCCAGTACCCGGCCCGATTTAATGGGCGCTTACCCGCTGCCTGAAAACTGGCAGCAAGTGTTTGAGTTAACAGAGGTGCTTAATAAAAAAGGCCTTCAAACAGGTATGGCACTTTGCCCTACCGATGCTTTGTGTACATTTTTATCCCTTACAGCGCAGTTGGGGTCGCCCATTGCAGAAGGCAATGATTTACTGGTGCGCAAAGAGGTGGGGCTTGCCGTACTGGAAATGATGCGTAACATGCGTAACCGTTTTCACAAAGGCTGCCTTGACTGGAACCCCATAGCCTTGTACAACCACATGGCCACTGCCAATGATGTTGCCTATGCGCCGCTGGCTTTTTGTTATACCAACTACTCAAGGCCGGGCTTTAGCAACAACCTGTTGCATTACCACAACGCGCCGGGTATAAGTAATGCGGTGCTTGGGGGGGCAGGCATAGCTGTTTCGGCCAGCAGCAAGTTTGCACCGGCCGCAGCCAATTATGCTGAGTGGGTTTGCAGTGCCGAGGTACAGAGCAATGTATATCTGCAGGCGCAAGGGCAGCCTGCGCATACAGCGGTTTGGCAAAGCAAGACAGCCAATGCATTAACCAGCAATTTTTTTGCCAATACTGTATTAACGCTGCAACAGGCATACGTACGCCCACGGTACAATGGCTGGCCGCATTTTCAGCAGCATCTTGGCGAAGTTGTGCACGGTTTTTTGCAGAAGGATGGCAACGCAGTTACGGTACTTGCGCAATTGCAGGAAGCCTACGCTGCTTCCAAACACTAAATAATCAACCAGTATGATATTGTACGCGGGCTCGTATACCGAAATGGTGGATGGCGATTTTGGCGGCTATGGGCAGGGTGTTTATTGCTTTTTGTTTAATGCCATAACCGGCAGCCTTACCCTGTTGCATACCACGCCCGCCTGTAACCCCAGCTATCTCTGTGTTACACCACAGCATTATTTGTACACGCATACTGAGGTGGTTGCCGATAAAGCCCCTGTTATAAAAGCTTACCGGGTTGCAGCAGGCAATTATGCCTTGCAGTTTATTAACCAGCAGCCTGTTAACGGGGGCTGCCCCTGCCAGATAAGCTTTTGTGCAAACACCGCCACTATAAGCGCTGCCTGTTACCAAACAGGCAATGCATTGGTGTACCCCACCGGCGAAAACGGGGCTTTGCTGCCCCACAAAGCCAATGTACAGCATGTTGGCCGCAGCATAAATGCCACCCGGCAACAGCAGGCCCATACTCATTTTATAACCAGTGTAAACGCTGGTAAGCAACTGTTGGTGGCCGATTTGGGTATTGACAGTATACTGGTTTACAACCATGCAGAAAGCGGTTTAACCCTTGCTCAAACAGTACAGTTGCCGCCGGGCAGCGGCCCCAGGCATTTAGCAGCCAACCCTGTAACTGGTGTTGTGTTTGTAGTAAACGAGTTAACAGGCACAGTAGCTGTTTTGGCTCAAAAAGATGGTGTGTATACGGTTGCAAGTATTGCCGCCAGCTTTACCGGCGCGGTTGATATAACGCCATCCGCCGCAGCTATCAGGGTGTCTGCCAATGGCCGGTTTGTGTATGTTTCCGAGAGGGGGGATAACCATTTATCGGTATTTGCTTTTAATCATCATACCAATATGCTTACCCTTTTAAGCCGGTACCCAACCATGGGTAAAACGCCGCGCGATTTTATTTTGGACCCCTCCAATAGCTGGTTACTGGTAGCCCATCAGCATTCCGATGATATTACTGTTTTTAAAGCGGATACAACAACGGGCAAACTGGAATTTCATCACCAGCATACTGGCGTTCTCTCGCCCGTATGTTTTGCCTGGCTGCCTTAACCATGCATACAAAAAATACAATAATGAAGCCATTGTCATTTTGCACCGTTAGCGACGACTGGACGTATAAAAACATGCGCGTTGTTTTTTTAGAAAACAGCTTTTTGCGGGTAGGTATTTTGGCAGGCCGCGGCAGCGATATTTTTGAGTTTACCTATAAACCTGCTGCAACCGACCTGCTGCTGCGCCTTAACAAAGGCATTAAAAACCCTGCGGAAGATTTTACACAAATGCGTAATACCACTAACCAGTTTGAAGATTATTATTACGGCGGCTGGCAGGAGGTATTGCCCAACAGTCCGCCCCTGCATTACCGGGGGGCGGCATTAGGTTTGCATGGCGATGTATCGCTAATACCCTGGAAATATGCTATTGTAAAAAACACTCCCGACGAGGTTGCAGTAAAGTTTTGGACCACTCCGTTGAGGCTGCCCCTGCTGATAGAAAAGGTACTGAGCCTTAAAAAAGATGCCGCCGTATTAACCATTACGGAGGAACTTACGAACCAGGGCAATACGCACCTGGATGTTATGTGGGGCCATCATATAGCCTTTGGCCTGCCTTTTTTAACGGAAGGTGCTTTGATAGAAACGAATGCAGTTACTATGGAAGCGGAGGCTTCCATAGAGGGGGTGAGGCGCTTTAAACCAGGTAAAACTTACCGTTGGCCGTTGGCCGAAAATGCCGAAGGGCAGGCCGTTGACGCAAGCTCAATTCCACCGGTGGCTGCACCACCTTACAGCGAACTCTGCTACCTTGAGGGGATGGGCAATGCTGCCTTTTACCGCATCATCAACAAAAAACAACAACTGGGGTTTGCCCTGCGTTGGGATGGTTCAGTTTTTAAAAGCTTGTGGTTGTGGCAGGAGAGATATGCATCGCAAAACTTTCCCTGGTGGGGCAATTGTTATGCAGTAGCGCTTGAGCCCTGGACAAGCAGTTACACCCTTACCCCTGAGAAAGCCATTGAAACGGGAGACTGGCTGCACCTTACCGCCGGGCAAACCATCACAACAACATTACAGGCTGAGGCGTTTGAGGTATAGGTATTTATTTGACGGTTATTTTATAATGCCCGGTAAATGCTGCCATCTTCAAATACACCTTTACCGACCTGCCTTTGCGATCCTCGTTTTCAACGCTAAAAAATGCTTCTCATACAAAAAATACGTGGCAGAGGCTAACAGTATGCTTGCTGCTATGCAGCCGGTATATAACAGCACATTGGTAAATATACCCGTGTTGCCTGTTAAGTATTTTGTACCCAACCAAAAAACAAGGTAAAGGGCAAATTTGTGTGTGAGGTACATACTGTACGATATTTTACCAAGATAGTTAAGTAGGCTTTTGTTGAGGTTGATAATACTGTTGCCGCCCTCGCACAGGTTGATGATGATAACCGATGCTAAAATACACTCCACAGGGTACACTAATTTTACATGCCCGGTTAATACACCAACGTTAAGGGCTGTAAAAGCAATGAGTGCAGCCCACTGCGCCGGTTTTGACAGTACAAATTTTACAAATACCTGTGTGCGTGCGCCAGTAAAGCCCTGGCGGTAATTGTAGTAAGCAATGGCAAACAGGGCACCAATGGTAAGGTTATCAAAACGGGCGTACTGCATCCATAAACGTACAAGCTGTATGGTGGGGTTGTTGGGTTCAAAATGTTTTAAGGTGCGGTCCAGCAGGTAAAAGCAGGCGATAAAGGCCGCCAGCGAATACCCAATGTATTTAACTTTTTTAAGCCTGAAAAACAGCGGGTGTACCAGGTAAAATTGCTCCTCCGTACCAATTGACCATATTGGGTGCAGCAACGGGCGCAGCAACTGCAGGCAAAAGGCCAGGTTGGGTAAAAAAAACAGGCTGAGCCAAAAACCTTGCAAACTGTCTGCTTTTGGGTACACAAAAAATCCAAAAAACACCACCAAAAAATACAGCGGCCAAATGCGCAATACCCGCCGCAGGTAAAACCTGCCAATGGATACTTTTTGATAATTTAGTTTTTCTTCCAGCAGCAGGTAAGTAATAAGAAAGCCGCTAAGGGCAAAGAATACTGTTACCGCCACAGCGCCCAAAGGCAGCAGGTTAATGGTGGTAAACCTGGGTATATTAAAATCGGGCTTCAGCAGTTCAATATGCGATATTACCACGGCCAGCGCAGCAATGGCACGTACACCGTCAAGGTTAGGGAAGGCCGTTTTAGATGCCGGATGTTTTGTTGATATAGCTTGCAATGCTTGTAAAAGTGGTTTGTAAATGTTAAAAGTAGGCAATTGCCTGCATTGACTTAACGCTATAAGCACATTTTAAGTTAGGGCCTGTTACGCCGGGTGCAATAATTGCAAAAGCGGGGTTGAATTATTTTTTGCTTAAATACTTACATTTACCGCTATATGTTAAAACGACCCTTTGTATTATCTGGCGGCGGTGCCCGCGGCTTTGCACATATCGGCGTATTAAAGGCGTTTGCAGAGCATGGCATCACCCCCGAAGCGATTGCCGCCACCAGTGCTGGTGCTATGGTAGGTGCTTTAATTGCCTGCGGTTATACGGCAGAAGAAGTTAACGATATGGCTGCCAACAGTAAGTTTTTTAAGCTGTTTTCAAAATCGTCGTTCACCAGTTTAAAACTTAGCAACGCCCCCATGGTCGAGTTTTTAACACGCAACCTGCGGTTTAAAACTTTTGAGCAGTTGCCGGTGCCATTGTATGTAACGGCCACCAACCTTATAAACGGTAAGCAGGATGTGTTTAGCAGCGGCGAAATTATACCCGCTGTGGTGGCTGCCTGTGCGGTGCCTTTTGTTTTTGCAAACGTTACCATTAACAATATGCCTTATGCCGATGGTGGTATGAGCGGCAACCTGCCGGTAGAGCCTTTGCTAAACAAATACACCAACATAATAGGTGTTTACGTAAACCCATTACCGGCATTTGACGAAAAAGCAGGCATAAACGAAGCGGTAGACCGCATGGTACACCTGTTTATACGTGAGAACGTACTAAAGAGCATTGAAAAATGCAGTGTTTTTATTGAGCCGCCCAACCTTGCCCACTACCGCATGTTTGAAGAAAAGAAAAAGCAGGCCATCATTGATGAAGGCTACCAATACACCAAAACCTACCTGCAATCGCACACCATTTAACCTGCTTATTGGCAGGCGGTTGCAGGCGGTAAGATTTGTTGTTACTCCACCGTTACGCTTTTGGCCAGGTTGCGTGGTTTATCAACATCGTAGCCTTTGGCCACACCAATATGGTAAGCCAGCAGTTGCAGGGGAATAACGCTTAATATGGGCGCTACAATTTCATCTGCCGGTGGTACAATAATTACATCATCGCTTAATGGCGGGCTGGCTGTATCGCCTTCTGTTATTACCGATATTACCTTGCCTTTCCGGGCTTTTATCTCCTGCATATTGCTTACTACTTTGGCATGGTAGCTGTCTTTAGTGGCAATAAATACCACGGGCAGCAACTCCGTAACCAGGGCAATAGGCCCATGTTTCATTTCGGCGGCAGGGTAGCCCTCTGCATGTATGTACGATATTTCTTTAAGCTTCAACGCCCCTTCCAGCGCCACCGGAAAATTATAACCACGGCCCAGGTATAAAAAGTCGGGCGCATCTTTATACTTCTGCGCCAGGGCTTTAATATGTTCATCCAGTTTTAAAACCTCGGCAGCTTTTGCCGGTATATCGGCCAGCTCCCTGCACAGTTGTAAATATCTTTCTTTATCAAGCGTGCCTTTTGCATACCCTACTTTAAGTGCCACCAGCGTAAGTACCGCCAGTTGGGCGGTAAAAGCTTTGGTGCTGGCCACCCCAATTTCGGGCCCTGCATGGGTGTACGCCCCGGTATGCGATGCCCTGGCAATGGAAGAACCCACTGCGTTTAAAATACCCGCAATAATAGCGCCCTGCTCTTTGGCCTTTTCAATAGCCACCAGGGTATCGGCCGTTTCGCCGCTTTGCGAGATGGCTATAATAACATCGCCTTTGTTAATTACCGGGTTGCGGTACCTAAACTCCGATGCATACTCCACTTCCACCGGTATGCGGCAGGTTTCTTCAATAATATACTCCGCCACCAGGCCCGCATGCCAGCTTGTGCCACAGGCTACAATAATAATGCGGGGGGCATGCATAATTTCGTTAATGTATTTTTCAATACCGCTCATTTTTATGGTGCCAGCTTCGGCATCCAGCCGCCCGCGCAGGCAATCCTGTATGGTGTGGGGCTGCTCAAAAATCTCCTTCAGCATAAAATGGTCGTAACCGCCTTTTTCAATAGCTGCCAGTTCCATATCAAGCTTTGTAATAAAAGGGGTTTGTTTCTCGTTGCCCAGGTTTTTAAGTATCAGTTCATCCGGCCTTACAATGGCCATTTCGTAGTCGTTTACATACACCACTTCCTTGGTGTACTCAATAATGGGCGATGCATCCGAGGCCAAAAAATGTTCCCCTTTGCCAATGCCTATCACCAGCGGGCTGCCTTTGCGGGCTGCTATAATCGTTTCCGGGTCATCTTTATGCACCAGTAAAATGCAATAAGCACCTACAATACGGCGCAGGGCAATACGCAGGGCCTCCTCCAGGGTACTGTTGTTGTTGGTTTTTATATCCTCAATAAAGTTCAGCAACACTTCGGTATCGGTATCGCTTTTAAACGTGTAGCCTTTTTTTATCAGTTCACCTTTTAAAACGGCATAGTTCTCAATAATCCCGTTGTGTATCATGGCTATTTCGCCGTTTTGGCTTACATGGGGGTGGGCATTGCGGTCGCTGGGTTCGCCGTGGGTGGCCCAGCGGGTATGGCCAATGCCAATATGCGCCTGCAGGTTTACGCCAACAAGGGTATCTTCAAGGTCGGCCACCTTGCCTTTCTTTTTGTACACTTTAAGGCCGTCCTGGTTTACCAGTGCAACGCCTGCACTGTCGTAGCCACGGTATTCAAGCCTTCTTAAGCCTTTTATTATAACGGGGTATGCTTCTCTGTTGCCTGTATAGCCTACAATGCCGCACATAGGTTATTTATTTGGGTGAAGAATTATTATACCCGAAAGGTAAATGTTTTGTATTAAGTTGCTGCAAAATTGCGTAATGGATGTTTTATTAAATGATGCACTGGTGCTGGAAGATGATAAGGTTTTGCTGCGCCCGCTGGCTGCCAGCGATTATACACACCTGCTGCCTTTTGCGCTTAGTGAGCCTGATACCTGGCATTACAGCCTGCTAAGCGCTGCCGGTGAGGATGGCCTGCGTACCTACATGCAGGCTGCTTTTAACGGCATGGCTGCCGGTAAGGAATTTGCTTTTATTGTGTACGATAAAACCACCGGCGAATATGCTGGCAGCACCCGCTTTTACGATATAAACCTGCCTTTTAAAACCCTGCAACTGGGTTACACCTGGTATGGCAGTAAATACCGTGGCACCGGGTTGAACAAGCACTGCAAGTTTTTATTATTGGCTTTTGCCTTTGAGCAACTGGGTATAGAGCGTGTGGAGTTTAGGGCCGATGCCGCAAACGCCCGCAGCATTGCTGCCATGAAAAGTATTGGCTGTACGGTAGATGGTATTTTGCGCGCCAATATGCCCAACAGGCAAGGGGGCCGCAGGGATAGTATTGTATTGAGTATTTTAAAAGAGGAATGGTTTGGCGGGGTAAAGCAACGGTTGCGGGAGAAGTTGTGATAGCAGCAAAGCAAAGGCCCTGTTGAATAGAGCAACAGGGCCTTTGTTATTTATATACAGAATGATAAACAATGTTATAACAGAATACCTTTTAAAAAGATAAAGGCTACATTAAAGTAAATAACCAGGCCGGTAACATCCACCAGGGTGGCCACAAACGGCGCTGAAGAAACGGCTGGGTCGGCACCGCATTTTTTTAAGATGATGGGCAACATACTGCCCGATAATGTACCCCAAAGCACCACACCAATAAGCGAGAAACCAACGGTAAACGCAATAAGCAGCCAGTGAGGGCCATACAGGTCGTGTATTACACCATGGTTCATTAACTGGTGCCACAGGGCTATGCGCATAAAGCCAATAAGGCCCAGTATGCTGCCCAATGTTATACCGCTTAATATTTCGCGGCGCATTACGCGCCACCAGTCTGCCAGGGTTACATCGCCAACAGCCATTGCCTGTATAATAAGGGTAGAGGCCTGCGAGCCGCTGTTGCCACCACTCGACATAATTAACGGTACAAATATAGACAGTACCACCGCTTTTGCTATCTCATCGGCAAAGCTGGCCATGGCTGTGGCGGTAAGCATTTCGCTTAAAAAAAGCACAATAAGCCAGCCCGCTCTTTTTTGTATCAGTTTAAAAAAAGGCACATCAAGGTAAGGGGCATCCAGGGCTTCGGTACCACCCATTTTTTGCATGTCCTCGCTAAACTCCTCGTTGGCCACCCACAAAATATCGTCAATGGTAACAATGCCTAACAGTATATTATTATCATCTACTACTGGCAGGGCCACGCGGTTGTTCATTTTAAACACTTCGTTGGCATGCTCCTGGTCGTCGTGCACGTTAAGGGCCACCACGCGGTCGTCCATCAGTTCGTGAATAACGGTATTGCGCGCGGCGAGTATAACATCGCGTATGCGTATATCGTCCATCAGTTCGCCCTTTTCGTTGATGATGTAAATTACATCAATGGTTTCGCTGCTTTTAGCCACCCTGCGTATGGTAGCAAACACTTCTTCTACCGTGTTATGCTCATACACGTAAACATAATCGGGGGTCATCAGCCTGCCCACGCTGTCCTCGGGCCAGCCCAGCAGCGATAAAGTTATTTTACGTTCTTCGGAGTTAAGCAGTTTTATCAGTTCGCGTATGGCTTCTTTGGGCAGGTCTTCCAAAAAGTCGGTTCTGTCATCGGCGGGCAGTTCGTTCAGCAACTCTGCTGTTTTAAACGATGGCAGTTCTTTTACAATTTGTTTTTGGGTAACAGCATCAAGAATTTTAAACACACTTACCGCGCGATGAATAGCCATGTGGCTGATGATTTCTGCTTCGTAGTCGGCATTGTTGTAAATAAGGTCTGCTACAAAGCTGATGTTCTGGTCATCAAGAAAATCTCTTAATGCCTGCTTGTCTTCACCTTGTATCAGTTCCTCAAACAGTTCCTCCGCAGAAATTTCATCTTTTTCATCAACACTCATACGCGTTTATTTTAGGCTTCGTGCAAAATAAAAGTATATATTTAATATTATGTATTTACTTTTTATATTCACAATATGATAATGCCTTATTTAACTGTAGCGCCTTCAACCAAAGGCGGCAACGGTGTTTTTACCACTAAAAGTATACCGGCAGGTACTGTTGTGGAAATTTCGCCCGTACTGGTATTTAGCGCCAAAGAGCGTAAAACCATTGAAAAAACCCGCTTGTTCGATTATATTTTTGAATGGGGTGCCAGGCACAGGATGGCCGCCCTTGCACTTGGTTATATAAGTTTGTACAACCACGACTACTCAGCAAACTGCGATTACGAAATGGATTTTGACCACAACTACATGACCATTAAAACCGTTAAAGCCATTAAAAAAGGGGAGGAGCTTTGCATTAATTACAATGCGGGGCCGGAGGATAAAACCCCCGTGTGGTTTCATAAAAAAATAAAGTAGAGGAAGTGTTATTGGTTGGTAGTACTTGTAAATGCTTTTTAGCGTTATAGCGGCAAGTACGTGCGGAAACATTGGTACAGGTAACTAAAAATTTATTGCGGTGAGGCTTTAATTATAGAAGCTTTGTATTAAAATTGAGGTTGTTTATAAAGCTTAGTGCCGGAAGGTTGCGTGCAAAATACTTGCCTTGTTTTTAACAAACTTGCATTGGCAGTGTAAAATTTTTTTATAACAAAACAGCGGTTGTTTTATCTGCCTGCAAAGCCCGCCCTTTTAAAGTTTGCAGGGCCAGTGTTGCCGGTTAATTAATGCAACTCAAACCGCTTGTTTTGTTAATATTGCAAACATGAGTTTTTATACGCTGCTGTTAATACTTATCGCTTCATTAACCCACGCCTCCTGGAATTATTTCTCCAAACGGGCAAATGGTGGTGTTCCCTTTATCTGGTTAATTTATTTATGCTCGGTAATTGTTTATCTGCCGTTGCTGTTGTGGCAAATGCACAGCGGCGATGTGGTTTTTACCTGGCAAATATTAAACATTGCGTTGTTAAGTGCAGTGCTAAGGCTTTGCTATTTTATAGTGCTGCAAACGGGTTACAGAAAAGGCGACCTCTCCGTTGTGTATCCGCTGGCAAGGGGCAGCGGGCCTTTTTTTTCGGCGATAGGGGCCATATTGCTTTTTCACGAAAAGCCAACCGTTTTTTCGGCCGCAGGGCTGCTTTGTATAATAACAGGGGTGCTTATTATTACCAAAATAAAATTGGCAACAAGGTTAAACGCCAGGCTTAAAACTGGCCTGTTGTATGGCGTTGTTACGGGGCTGTTTATAGGTTGCTATACCCTGTGGGATAAACTTGCCATAACGCATTATGCACTGCCCCCACTTACCATTACGTTTGTTTCAAATGTATTGGGGGCAGTAGTACTGGCCCCCTGGGCCTTTAAGAAAAAGGAAGAAACAAAACGCGAAATAAAGCTGCATGCATGGCATATTTTTGCCATAGCCGTATTAAGCCCGCTTAGTTATATATTGGTGTTAATTGCCATGAAAACCACGCCTGTTTTATATGTTGCCCCTGCACGGGAGCTGAGCATTTTGTTTGGGGTGTTTATGGGGGGCAGGTTGATGAATGAGGAAGATGGCAAGCGCCGTATGCTGGGGGCGCTGTTTATTTTATCGGGCGTGGTATTGCTGGCATTGGGGTAGGGCAGCTTTAAATTTTTTACAGCAATATCACCAGTAACATTAAATTTACACGTTACAAGTTTTTAAACTCATTTTACGCAAACACTAAAATGGCTAAAAGGCTCCGACCACTGCAACTGGCCGCAGTAATTTTTTTAACCGTATCTGGTGGCCCCTATGGCCTGGAACCGCTTTTATCGTACGCGGGTAAAAACAGCGCTTTGCTGCTTGTAATGATAACCCCTTTTTTGTGGGACCTGCCCTCTATATTCATGGTGTTGGAACTTAACAGTATGATGCCTGTTACCGGCGGCTATTACCAGTGGGTAAAAAGGGCTTTAGGCCAGCGCTGGGCTTTTTACGAGGGCTGGTGGACGTGGTTGTACACTTTTGTAGACCTTGCCATTTACCCGGTACTGTTTGTTGAGTATGCCTCCTTCTTTTTTCCTGAAATTGCGGCCTATAAAATACCGGTTTGCCTTACAATTGTTTGGTTTGGTGCCATGTTGAATATAATGGGTATTGTAAGGGTGGGCAAAACATCTGTTTTACTGGGAGCAGCGGTAATTGCGCCCTTTGTAATAATGTTTGTACGGTTGATGTTTCACCACAGCGCACCCCTTACTTTTCCGGCCATGTCTTTTAAAGGGGCAAGCCTTTCCACAACGGGGATGGCTTTGTACGTTGTAATGTGGAATTTTTTAGGATGGGATAACGCCACCACCTACGCCGAGGAAGTTGATAAACCTATTAAAAGCTATCTTATTTCCATAGGCATTACGTTTTGCCTGGTATTTGTGCTGTACAGCCTTACCATTTACACGGCACAGCAATCTGGTATGGGCTTCGATGATTTAAGGGACAATCATTTTCCTGCACTGGGGCAGCTTT
>CAZRDD010000088.1:0-14206 GCA_964598675.1 uncultured Parafilimonas sp. | reverse complement strand
CTACCTGGGGTACGTTTACCACGGCAGGGGCCTGGCTTGCCAATATGTTGTACGAGCATTACCTTTACACACAGGATACGGGTTACCTGCGGTCGGTTTACCCCCTCATAAAAGGCTCTGCTTTATTTTTTACTGATTTCCTGGTAATGCACCCCAATGGTAAGTGGTTGGTAACCAATCCTTCAACCTCACCTGAAAACTTTCCGTTAAGGCCGGGCAATCAACCTTATTTTGATGAGGTTACTGGCAGCGTATTGCCTGGCACTACCATTTGTGCAGGCTCCTCTATTGATATACAGATACTGTACGATTTGTTTACTTTTTGCAACAAAGCCGCCACTATTTTAAAAACAGATACGGTATTTGGCAGCAGGGTTATGGCTGTGCGTAATAAACTTGCCCCGCCGCAAATAGGCAAAGATGGTATGCTGCAGGAGTGGGTTGATGACTGGGGCCAGCTTGAGGATAAACACAGGCATCTTTCTCCGTTGTATGGTTTATACCCTGGTAATGAGTTGGTTAACAGTGATGTAGCATTGGTTAATGCATATAAAAATTTACTTGAAGAGCGTGGAGATAAAGCGAATGGCTTCTCCCGTGCCTGGAAAATGTGTTTGTGGGCCCGTCTTGCCGCCGGCGACAGGTGTAATGCTATTTTTAAGGGATACTTAAAGGACCAATGTTACCCGCAACTGTTTGCCAAAGGCGGCACAGCATTGCAGGTGGATGCTACATTTGGGGTTGCGGCAGGCATCAACGAAATGTTGTTACAATCGCATAAGGGATACATCGAAATACTCCCGGCATTGCCCGCCGAATGGGCGAAAGTGGGTGATGTAAGCGGATTGGTAGCAAGAGGAAATTTTGAAGTTGGGATGCATTGGCAAGATGGCCATGTTACAGGGGTGGATATACTTTCAAAAGCAGGCAAAGTTTGCCGGTTAAAACTGCCACAAGGTGCCAGCATAGCAGATAATAAAATTAACAATGCTACTGATATACAATACAATACAGATGGTATTGCTGAATTTAATACAATGAAAGGAAGGCTTTATACGGTAAAACTGCGGTATAAATAGTACCTCACCCATTGTTAAGATGTTAAAAACAGTGTGCATATTTAATAGCTCAAAAAAATCAGATTCTGTACAGTAAAACAGCCAAGTAATTTACTTTTCCTATAATTTCGCCCTTTAATGAAACTATCTACGCAACATCTGCTGGGTATTAAGGACCTGAAACAGGAGGATATTAAGCTTATTCTTTCCACGGCAGAACAATTCAAGGATGTTTTACAACGGCCGGTAAAAAAAGTGCCTTCTCTAAGAGACGTAACTATTGTAAACCTTTTTTTTGAGAATTCAACACGAACGCGCATGTCGTTTGAGCTTGCTGAACGCAGGCTTAGTGCCGACACGCTTAATTTTACTGCCAGTGCATCATCGGTAGCCAAAGGCGAAACCATGCTTGATACGGTGAATAACATATTGAGCATGAAGGTGGATATGGTGGTAATGCGGCACAGTGCCAGCGGTGCCCCGCATTTTTTGGCAAAACACATACCTGCTGCCATTGTAAATGCAGGTGATGGTATAAATGAACACCCCACACAGGCCCTGCTGGATGCCTTTAGTATGCAGGAAAAAACGGGCAGGCTGGAAGGGTTGAAGGTGGCTATAATAGGCGATATTATGCACAGCAGGGTGGCGTTAAGCAATATTTACCTGCTTAATAAAATGGGCGCGGAAGTTACCGTTGCAGGCCCGCCAACATTAATACCCAAGTACATTGAACAGGCGTTTGATGTAAGGGTGGAGTATAACGTAAAAAAAGCCTTGCAGTGGTGCGATGTGGCCAATGTGCTGCGCATACAGCTTGAGCGGCAAAACCAGCCGTTGTTTTCCTCCCTGCGGGAGTACAGCTTAGCCTACGGTATTAACCGCCGTTTGCTGGAAAGCCTCAACAAAGAAATTGTAATAATGCATCCCGGCCCAATAAACAGGGGCGTAGAGTTGGACAGTGATGTGGCCGACGGGCCTTTTTCCATCATCCTTAACCAGGTGGAAAATGGCGTAGCCGTAAGAATGGCCGTTTTGTACCTGCTTGCCAACAGGGAAAACTAAAAAGTTACCATATTTAAAATAAAGATAGAAGTATGAAATAAGGTTTGCCGCCCGTTTCATACTTCTGTTGTTTTTTATGGCTCCCATCTTCTACCTTCGTACCTACAACATTGTAAAATTTATATGGCGCATATCTGCTTATTCCCCGGCACGTTCGACCCCGTAACAAGAGGCCATGTTGATATTATTAACAGGGCTTTGCCGCTGTTTGATAAGATAGTGGTGGGTATTGGCATAAACTCGGCCAAGAAGCCCATGTTTAGTGCAGAGCAGCGTATGGCATGGTTTAACCTGATATACAAGAATGAGCCTAAGGTGGAGAGCATGGTGTACGAAGGGCTTACCATAAATTTTTGCAAGGAAATAGGGGCGCATTATATTTTGCGCGGCATCCGTTTTGTGAGCGATTTTGAATATGAGAAAGCCATTGCTGATGCCAACAGAACAATGGATAAAAGCATTGAAACAATCTTTTTAACCGGGGAGCCGCAATACACTTCTATCGCATCAACCATTGTGCGGGATATTTTAAAACATGGGGGCGATGCCTCTCAATTTTTACCCCAGGAAGTTATCAACGATTTAAAAAAGTAGTACCAGGGAGGTGTTAACCTTAACTGGTTTACGGGTATATCTGTCTAAGGTAGGCTGGTAAATATTTTATTGTTTTTCTGGCAGCAATTGCAATAATTTTAAGGGTGTAAACCGCCTGCCGTATGTGTTATTTTAAACTTTGCCGCTGCCTGCTGGTTGCTGCTGTTTTTACTGCCTGCAACAATCTCACTTCGCCCGAAAGAAAAGCCTTGCAAGCTACAAAAGTCCCTGCTGCCGATACTGTGGTACGTAAAATTGTCATTCTAGATAAGGAAGCCCTTAGCATTATTGATTCCACTGCACCTGTTGAAGTGATTGCCAGCGGGTACACCTGGACGGAAGGGCCTTTGTATGTAAAGGACAGTGGTTACCTGCTTTTCTCTGATATTCCCAACAACGCCATTTACAAATGGAAGGAAGGCGCAGGTGCAACGCTTTACCTCAAGCCGTCAGGCCATACCGGCCCGGAGAAGAAGGAGCGCGAGCCCGGCTCCAACGGGTTGTTGCTTGATATTAAGGGTAACTTGGTACTTTGCCAGCATGGCGACCGGCGTATAGCAATGATGCAGGCCCCGCTTTCTGCGCCGCAGGCCAAATTTGTAACACTGGCAGGCCTGTATAAAGGTAAAAGGCTTAACAGCCCCAACGATGCGGTGTATCACCCCAATGGCGACCTTTATTTTACTGACCCGCCTTACGGGCTTGATAAAAGGATGGAGGATACCGCAAAAGATTTGCCTTTTCAGGGTGTTTACCGGTTAAAATCAAACGGGCAACTTGACCTGCTGACAGATGAACTGAAGTTTCCCAATGGTATTGCCTTATCGCCAGATGGAAAGCAGTTGTATGTTTCCAATTCCGACTCCCTTAATATGATATGGATGCGGTACGGGCTTGATGATAAAGGGCTTATAAAAAGTAAAACGGTTTTTTACCATGCCAGGGAATACGATGGCACCGATGCGGGCAACCCTGATGGTATGAAAGTAAACAGCCAGGGGTACCTGTTTGCGGCAGGGCCGCAGGGTATTTGGATATTTAACCCGGCGGGTAAAGTACTGGCAAGAATATACACGGGGGCAAAAACGGCCAACTGCGCATTTTCGGCGGATGGTAAAACGCTTTTTATAACAAGCAAAAGCAATGTGCTAAAGGTAGCTTTGAAATAGCGGTGCAGGATAGGCAAACTATTGATTATTGAACGCCTTTTCCTGTTATCAGGCTTTTTAAAATTTCGCCTGTTTCGGCATAATGCTCCAATACCATTAAATGCCCGCCACCGGGCAGGGTAATATTGCATTGCACGTACTTGTAGTGGAGTATTTTATCGTTGGTGCCGTGTATGTGTACAATGTTGGTGGGTATAACCTCGTTATCCCAATGCAGTAAAGACCACACAGCCCATTTGTTAAACGAAATATCAGACTTTGCAATAAGCGCCTGGTATACCTGGCTGCCCTTTGTTGAAGTTATGCCAAAGCGCTTTTCGTAGTTGCGCATAAAAAATTTTTGCAAAGGCGCTGGTGTCCATTTGTACAAAGGCAGGTAATTGCCAACGCGGTATAATGGGGGTATTTCATGCTTTGTTTTAGCACTGGAAAGTAAAATAACCTGCGCATTATTAAATGCCTTAGCTATCTCTATAGCCAGCATGCCGCCAAAAGAAAGGCCAATGATGATGGCGTTATCGGGTATTTTATAATGCGCCTTCAGCCGCAGGGAATAAGCCGCCAAAGGTTCCCCTTTAAGCGGCGTAATCCAGTCAATAAATACAGGTTCACAATAGTTTAAGTTAAGCAGTTGAAACACCGTTTTATCTGCACCTAAGCCAGAGATAAAATAAACCTGCATATAGGGTGTTTAAGGTTAGGTGTAAAGGCTTATTCAGCTTTTACAAGGTAAAATTTATTTTTTCCTTTTTGCACAAGCAGGTACTGGTTGTGCAGCAAAAGGCTTTCTTCAAGCTTTAATTGTAAACCCTCCACTTTAGTGCGGTTAATGCTTACACCACCGTTTTGCACCATTTTTTTAGCCTCGCCCTTGCTCGGGAATATTCCTGTTTCGGCCAGGAAGCTCACCACATCTATACCCTCTTTAAGCTTGTTTATGTCGTAAGCAAATTTTTCAATCCCCTCCATACCTTCAAGGTCATCCACGCTTAGCGATGAAGCAGGGGCGGTTTTATTGTTAAAAAGCTTGGCGGTGGTTTCTAACGCAGCATTGTAGCCCTCTTCCCCATGTACAAAAATGGTAATTTCTTTTGCCAGGGCTTTTTGCAATACACGTTTTGCAGCATCTGTATCATGCTCGGCAATCAACGCCTCAATCCTCTCCTGTGTTAAAAAGCTGAAAATCTTAATCCATTTTTTAGCATCATCATCAGCTGCATTCAGCCAAAACTGGTAAAACTGGTAAGGGGTTGTTTTTTCTGGGTCCAGCCAAATATTCCCTTTTTCCGTTTTGCCAAATTTGCCGCCATCGCTTTTGGTAAGCAGGGGGCAGGTAAAAGCAAATGCTTCGCCACCAGCCTTGCGGCGTATCAGCTCGGTGCCGGTTATTATATTGCCCCATTGGTCGCTGCCACCCATTTGTAATTTGCAGCCCATGTTAGCAAACAGCCAGTAAAAATCGTAACCCTGCATTAACTGGTAAGCAAATTCAGTGTAACTAATGCCCGCATCGCCTTCAATCCTCTTTTTTACACTGTCCTTACTCATCATGTAATTAACCGTAATGAACTTACCGGTATCGCGCAAAAAGTTTATAAAGGATATATTTTTAAACCAATCGTAATTGTTAACCATTACGGCTGCATTAGGCTTAGAGGTATCAAAATCAAGATATTTCTCTAATTGTTTTTTTATTCCTTCCTGGTTTTTTTGCAGTTGCTCTTCGCTCAGCAGGTTTCTTTCTTCGCTTTTACCGCTGGGGTCGCCAATCATACCAGTAGCGCCACCCACAAGGGCAAATGGCTTATGGCCAGCTTTTTGTAAGTGTACAAGCAATAAAATAGGCACAAGGCTGCCAATATGCAGGCTGTCGGCAGTTGGGTCAAAACCAATATAACCGCTGGTCATTTCTTTTTTTAGCAATTCTTCAGTTCCGGGCATTATATCATGCACCATGCCCCGCCACTTCAATTCATCAATAACATTTATAAAACTCATTATGTGCCTTTTGGGCAAAAGTAATTACTTGTAGTGCTTTATGCAAAAGCGCTGCCAATATATTTAAGCGGTTTTTTAATTAGTATGTTATAATCATTTACGATATTTGACAAATTATAATGCCTTGTAAAAACACGCAAATGCAGTTAGCCAGCACAAGTACCCCCAGGCTGCAAAGCAAGTGGCAACCTTTGCCCGTTTTTCTGCGTTATTATAAAAGCGATATCAACAGTCTTATCCGTCTTAATGCAAAACTTATTCTATCCTAATAACCAGCTACAATGAGAAAATTCGTTGCTTTATTCCTGGTAATATCAATAATTGGCGCAAAAGTTTCAGCCCAGTCAATCCACAACACATGGATTGATTATTCAAAAACTTACTACAAGTTTAAAGTGGGCCCCTTTGGTGCCGATTTAACCAACTACCCCATTACAAGCGGGCCGGTGCGTATAACACAATCTGCGCTTGCCACTGCCGGGCTTGGTGGCATACCATTTGAGCAGTTGCAACTTTGGCATAATGGGGTGGAAGTACCCATTTATACATCTGCTGCAAGCGGGGTGCCTTCCGCCACGGACTATATTGAATTTTGGGGAGAGATTGCAGATGGCAAACTGGATAACGAGCTGTACCGTAACCCCGCCCTGCAACTTAATGACCACTGGAGCCTGGAAACCGATTCATCCACCTATTTTATTACCGTAAATGCAGGCGGCACCAACAAAAGGCTAACAGCAGTTGCTAATAACGCAGCGCAGGCTACTATAAAAGCCGATAAGAATTTTACCTACACCAATTCAATTTACTACCGTACTTTTTTAAACCCCGGTTATGGTGCTTCCGTAGCACAGGATGGCCTGTTATTGTACTCCTCATCGTACGACAGGGGAGAAGGCTTTACCAGCAGGCCGGTTAGGCCCGCGGGCAGCGACCAGGGGCAGGTGGGTATTCCCTGGGACAGAACGGGGCTTTTGGCTGACCCCACAGGCCCTGCAATGACTTTTAGGGCTAACATGCTTGGTAACGGTTTAAACAGCAGGGATGTTAAGATTTCGCTGTTTGGAGATTCTATAGCACAGGTACCCCTGAATTATTTTAATGTAAGCAGGTTGGTGCTAAATAATATACCTGTAAGTAAACTGCAGAACGATAATTTTTCATTCTCTTTTGAAAACCTTTCCCCCACACTTAATGATGAGTTCAGGTTGGCAACGCTGGAGCTTGATTACCCCCGTTTGTTTAATTTTTCGGGCAGTTCATTTTTTGCGTTTAAGCTGGCTGCATCGGATACCGGCCGCTTGATAAAAATTACAAATTTTAGTACAAACGGCGTTGCGCCGGTTTTGTATGACATAGCCAACAGTACAAGATACGTTGCACAGGTATCTGGCGATACTGTTTCATTCCTGCTGCAGCCTTCAGCCTTGCAATATAACCTGGCGCTGGTACGGGGCGACGGAAGCGCAGGCGCAAGCATTACATCGTTTGAAAAAAGGCATTTCACTGATTTTTCGGTAACTGCCAACCAGGGCAACTACCTCATCATCAGCAACCCAGTTCTTTATGGCTCTGGCAGCGATAACTATATAGAACAATACAGGGCCTACAGAAGTTCGGCTGCAGGGGGTGGGTTTAATGCGAAGGTTATTGATATAAACGACCTGGAAGACCAGTTTGCATTTGGTATTAAAAGGCACCCCTTGGCAATAAAAGACTTTTTAATTTATGCCAGGAGTATTTTTTCAGTCGCGCCTGCAAATGTGTTTTTAATAGGCAAGGGTATTGATTATACCCAGTACAGGTATGGAGAAAGCGACCCGCTGGTATCCAGCACAGCTTTAGTTCAAACCTACGGAAACCCAGGCTCAGACAACCTGTTGAGTTCCGAAAACTTCGACCCCGTACCTACAACGCCCATCGGCAGGCTTTCGGCCATTACACCCGCCGAGGTTGGCGTTTACTTAGCCAAAGTAAAGCAATATGAAACCGCGCAGGAAGATACCGCCCAAACCAAAGCCAACAAAGGCTGGATGAAAAACGTACTGCACCTTACAGGTGGTAACGATTTGGTGAATGGCCAGAAATGGGATGGCTTTATGCAGAACTACAGAAGCATTATTGTTGACACTTTTTACGGTGCCAATGTAACCAGCTTCAGTAAATCGGAGGCGGCCTTAAGTTATGCCGAACAGGTGAGCAGCTTCACCAGCATTTATAACCAGGGTAGCTCCATCATTAATTATTTCGGGCACTCCTCGTCCACAAATCTTGATTTTAGCCTTGATAACCCGCTTAATTATAACAATACGGGCAAGTACCCGTTGTTTATTGTAAACGGCTGTAAAGCAGGTAATATTTTTGATTATGATCCCGGGCGGCAGGGTACGCTGTCTACCATTTCGGAAAAATTTGTGCTGGCACCATTAAAGGGTTCCATAGGGTATGAATCTACCAGCAGCTATGGCGATGACCGCTACCTGGATATTTATACCACACAGATATATAAGTCAATTGGCTTGAGGCAGTATGGTAAAGGGCTTGGGGTTATTATGAAAGATGCGATAGCGGCAGGGTTTAACATTACCGGCGTTTCAGACTTTTACGGGCGCATACATGCTGAACAATATACTTTTCATGGCGACCCTGCAATAAAGATGAATGTAACATTAAAGCCAGACTACGCTGTTTTTGCTTCTGATATTACGGTAAACCCTTCTTTTGTTTCGGTTGCAGATGATTCATTTTCAGTAAAAATACCTGTTAGTAACCTTGGTAAGGCCACTACAGATTCGGTACATTTTGTTTTGTACCAAAAGTTTGCCAACGGGGACAGTACTATTGTATTTTCAAAAGAGTTCGGTACACTTAAAACAAAGGACTCTGTTACCGTTACCCTGCCTCTTATACCCAACCGTGATAACGGGGCTGTACGCTTAACGGCGGTAATTAATGACAAAAACAGTGTGGCTGAAATTACGGCTTCTAACAACACAGCCAGTATATCTATTGCGGTTTCTTCGGCTGAAATAAGGCCTGTTTATCCTTATAATTATGCTATTGTATCAACTGACAAGGTTACCCTTGCCGCTTCAACGGCTAACCCGCTTGATACAGCTAAGCAATATGTAGTAGAGATGGACACAACGGCGTTGTTTAATTCAGGTATCAAAATGTCTGCAAACAAAACATCGGCCGGTGGGGTAGTTGAGTTTAAAAATGTTTCTCTGCCCTTAAACAATATGGTTTATTACTGGCGAGTAGCCGTGGCTGGGGCCAACCCGCATTGGAATGTATTTAGTTTTACCCACAGCACCGGTGCAAATGCAGGGTTTGAGCAAGCACATTATTTTCAGCATACCAATTCATCTTACAACAATCTTTTACTGGATTCATCAAGAAAGTTTAGTTATACAACTTCACCACTAAACCTTTTTGTTAAACAGGCGGTGTACCCTAATTCAGGTACCGAAGATGCTGATTTCAGCGTGGCTATTAACGGTTCGTTTGTATCGGAAAGTGCGTGTGTAGGCAGCTCGGTAATTTTTAATGTATTCGATTCTGTTACATTCAAGGCTTTTGCAAACACAACAAACCCGAACGGTGCTGCACCCGTTTGTGCAGATACCCGCGCCATTAATTTTGAGTTTGGCATAACCGACTCTGTTTCAAGAGATAGTGCCGTAAGTTTTCTTGATAATTTTGTACATGATGGTGATTATGTACTGGTGCGTAATATATTTAACGGGGAATTGGACTATGCGCCACAATGGGCCGCAGATACTGCTTTATATGGGCACAACAACTCACTGTACCACCGGTTAAAAGACCAGGGAGTGGATATTGACAGTTATACTTATGGCCGTAGCTTTATTTTGCTGTACAAGAAGAACAGGGCATCAAGCTTTACGCCTGTATCTGTTTATTCACAGGGCATTTACGATGCTATCTCCCTGTCTCAAAACATCTTGGTGAAAGACACGTTAGGTTACATAACATCGCCAAAATTCGGCCCCGCCAAACAGTGGAATACCGTTAGCTGGCATGGTACCAACACCAATACAAATAACAATACCAAGCTAAAAATTATAGGGGTTGATAAAAATAATATTGCTACTGTTTTATACACCATTGATAAAACCCAGGCACAGCAAAGTATAGCTTCGGTAGATGCTAAGGTATATCCATATATCCGGTTGCAGATGGCCACTAAAGACTCTGTAACATCGGTGCCTTACCAGTTAAGTGACTGGAAAGTGGAATATGTACCCGTTGCAGAAGGGGCTACAGCAGCTAATATTGGGGTTAGCCTGCCAGATACATTGTATGTGCCGCATGCTGTTAATACACAGGCCGATACCCTTAGCGGGTTTGTGGTATTTAAAAATGTAAGTGTTTCAAACTTTGATTCGTTAAAGGTTAAGCTGCTGCTGTACGACAGCACAGGCAAGGCTTATCCATTTACAGTGGGCCGTACAAAAGCGCTGGTGGCAGGCGATACTGTTAAGGTTGCTTTTATTGCAAATGTTACAGCATTGCCGCAGGGTGTGTACAATCTTTACCTTGCTGTAAACCCCGATAACGACCAGCCGGAGCAATATTTGTTTAACAACTCGCTTTACAAGTACGTGTATATTAACCGTACCAAGGCAATGCCTTTAACCCTGGTTAGTTTTAATGGGGTAACACATGGTAAGGGCGTAATGCTTAAGTGGCAGGCCACTAACGAAAGTAACTTTAGCCGCTATGGTGTGGAACGCAGCACAGACGGAAGAACATTCGCTTCAATAGGGTCTGTAACTGCACAAAACGGTGCAGCTACATTAAAAGGGTACAGTTATTTTGACGATATGCCTGTTAATGGCAGGAATTACTACCGCCTGAAACTTATTGATAAAGACGGGGCATTTAACTACTCAAGGGTTATTTCCGTTGATTTTGGCACAGCTGTGCAGATAAAGGTATATCCCAACCCGTTTGCAGACCAGCTTCAAATTACCGCTGGCGGTGCAGGTGTGGTAAGGCTGCTTGATATGCAGGGCAAGGTAATTGTTGCACAGGCGTTAACTGCGGGTACCACTGTAATTGATGTGCATGGGCTTGCAGCAGGCACCTACGTGGTACAGGTAAACAACGGCAGCAGTGTACAATCATTTAAAGTACAAAAGCAGGCAAAATAGTAATATTAAAATGCAGGCGGTGCTTTTTTTAAAATAAAGTGCTGCCTGCATACTAAAATTGGGTGATAGAACGTATATAAAATTTGCAGCAGGTTGGTTTGTAAACACTGTTGTACCTGACTCTTATGAGATGTAAAAGCCGGCTGCTTTTTCCTTTTTTTATTTTGGTGTTATGCACGCAGCTTTTGCATGCACAGTTTGTAAAATATTCCAACGATTTTTTGAATATAGGGGCGGGGGCACGCGGGCTTGGTATGGGCAGTACACAGGCTGCAGGTGCTGATGATGCCACCGCAGGCTACTGGAACCCGGCTGGCCTGGTTAATGTGTCTCAATACCCAACCATATCATTTATGCATGCCGACTATTTTGCAGGTATAGGCAAGTACGATTTTATTTCGGGGGCTTTCCCCATAAACGGCGGCAACAAAACATTAGGCGTAACGCTGTTGCGTTTTGGCGTGGACGATATACCCAACACGCTGTTTCTGGTGCAGCCAGATGGATCCATTAACTACAATAATATACAGTCGTTCTCCTCGGCAGACTACGCATTTCTGCTTTCCTATGCGCAGATGATAAAAAACGATGAAAACAGTCAATTTAGCTGGGGTGCTAATACTAAAATAATCTACCGTAAGGTTGGCAGTTTTGCCAGTGCCTGGGGGTTTGGGTTTGATGCAGCCCTTTTATATAAAACACCCACCTGGCGTTTTGGCCTGGCGGCTAAGGATGTAACCACCACTTTTAATGCGTGGTCGTTTACGTTTACGGATGCTGAAAAGCAGGTGTTGTATTTAACCAATAACGATATTCCGGTACATTCTACCGAGCTTACTGCACCAAGCCTTGTGCTGGCGGCGGGCTACAATTTTGCGTTTAATGATAAATTTCACCTGCTGGCCGAAACTGATTTAAATGTAACCTTTGATGGCAGGAGAAATACAGTGGTAAGCAGCAACCCGGTAAGCATTGACCCCAAAATAGGGCTGGAGGCTAATTTTAATAATACCGTTTTTTTAAGGGCTGGGGCATCAAATTTTCAAAAAGCACTTGCGGATGGCGATACCCTCAACCAAAAAAAAGTATGGATATTTCAACCATCCATAGGTGCTGGTTTTAAAGTGGGCAATTTTTAAATTGACTATGCGTTTACAAACCTTGCCAACCAGAGAAGCCAATTGTACACACATTTCTTTCCGCTAAAAGTTGACCTGCTGCCAAGAACAAAAAGTTCGTCCGACAAAAAAATATACATTCCAACACTGCCTAAGCGCGAAAAACAAAAAGCAGGCAAAATATATATACCCCAAATATGAGGAAGTGTATAATGATATTATTGCTTGTACTTGCAGGCTTTTACGTACAGGCCCAGGTATATAATAATGAATGGATTGACCATTCAAAAACCTATTATAAGTTTAAGGTGGGTGCTACGGGTTTGTACCGCATTAACCAAAATGTACTGTTAGCCGCCGGGTTAGGTAATATACCAGCCGAACAGTTTCAGCTATGGCGTAACGGGCAGCAACAGCCTGTTTATACTTCCACTGCCAGCGGTGTGTTGCCGACAAACGGTTATATTGAATTTTGGGGGATGAAAAACGATGGCAAGCCGGATAAAGCCCTTTATAAAAATACAGCTAACCAGCTTTCTGATGCACTGAGCCTGGAAACAGATACTGCCGCGTATTTTTTAACAGTAAGCGTTCCTGGTAACAATGCCCGTATTGTGGATGGGGTAAACAATGTAGCCGGTAACACGCTTGCCCCGGAACCTTATTTTATGTATGATTACCGCGTTGATTTTCAGCAGAATATCAATTACGGCCTTCCTCAAAACTATGGGGAGTATGTGTATTCCTCCACCTACGATGTGGGTGAGTTTTGGAGTACTGCCGATATTTATCCGGGCAATGCTTTTACGCAAAGTACAGGTAATTTATATGTTGCGGTTAACGGGCCTTCAGCCTCCTTCAAAATGAGTGCTGCGGGTAACTCTTTTCTTGGCATAAATCCCAATAACCTGGGGCAATACAGAACGGTACAGGCATATTTAAACAATGTAAAGGTTGTAGACAGCGTACTTGCACCGGTTAGTGCTGGCATATTTACCAACAATGCCATTGCCCCTTCGTTATTGAACAGCACAGATATTTCGGTTAGCATTAAATGCAACAACACCTGGAACAGCAGCGACAGGGTTGCCGCCGGGTTTATCAACATCAACTACCCCCGCCTTTTTAACTTTGGCGGTGCAACAAGTTTTGCATTTACCCTGCCCGCCTCTGCAAATGGAAATTATCTTGAAATAACCAATTTTAGTGCAGGGGCCGCTACCCCCGTTTTATACGATTTAACCAATGGCGTACGTTACCCTGCCAACACAGGCACCACCGGTATTTTTAAGTTTGCCCTGCCACCTTCGGCAAGTGTGCGAAGCCTTGTGTTGGTAAGCGAAGACGCTTCTGCAATAACACTGGTTAACAACTTAAGCAGCCGCAATTTTGTGGACTACAGCAATACAGCGCAACAGGGCGATTATCTTATCATCACCAATAAAATATTTACAGCAGGGGATAATGTTGCCGGGCAATACCAAAGTTACCGCAACAGTGCAGCAGGCGGCAGCTACAAGGCAGTTGTTTATGATATTGATGATTTGGTTGACCAGTTTGCATTTGGTATAAAAAAGCACCCGCTGAGTATTAAAAACTTTTTAAAGTATGCACGGGCAAATTTTGCCGCCAAACCAAAATTTTGCCTGCTTATTGGCAAAGCGGTAACCTATAATGAATACAGGCTTAATGAGCAGTCAAAATACGCAGACCAGTTAAACCTTGTACCAACTTTTGGTTGGCCAGCATCGGATAACCTGCTGGCGTCGGATAACCTGGAGCCTGTACCAGCTACGTATATTGGCCGCATTTCAGCTATAGCACCGGCAGAGGTATCAATTTACCTCAGCAAAATAAAGGCTTTTGAGCAGCAGCAGGCAAGCACCTTGCAAACCATAGATAACAAGGCCTGGATGAAGAATATGATACATGTAGTAGGGGCAAACTCCGACCCCGGCCTGGACCAGTTGCTCACAGCCGATGAAAACAGGTACGCCAATATTATAAGCGGGCCAAAATACGGT
>CAZRDD010000087.1:4290-14271 GCA_964598675.1 uncultured Parafilimonas sp. | reverse complement strand
GCGTGCCAGTACGCATAGCCATTGGCGCACGCGACCTGGAAAACAATGTGGCCGAAGTAGCCCGCAGGGATACGAAGGAGAAAAAAAGCTACAGCCTGGATGGGTTACCCGAAGCAATTATTGCGTTGCTGGATGAAATACAACTGAACATTTACAGCAAGGCTAACACCTACAGGAGCGAGCATATTACACCTGCCGATACCTGGGAGGAGTTTTTGGAATTGCTGGATAAAAAAGGTGGTTTTGTGGCTGCCCATTGGGATGGCACAGGCGAAACCGAGGAGAAAATTAAAGAACTTTCCAAAGCTACCATACGCTGTATACCTATTAATAATGCTCAGGAAGAAGGTAAGTGTATTTTAACTGGCAATCCATCTAAAGAGCGCGTGCTTTTTGCCAGGGCCTATTAGCAGGTAAAAGTGTTACGTATTTCCGCAAGGCTTTATAATATTTTAAAACAAACAAGGGCATCTGCAAAGAAGCCCTTGTTTATTTATGCCATTTATGTACTTTCATTGCTAATATTTTACCCTTAAATAATTGTACACGATGGAAAGCCAGTCTCCCTCCGTTTTCACCTTTGGTATTGACGAAATTGCACAATCTCATTTTGTTTCCATCGCCAAATGGAACAGGTTTATGGCTATTGTTGGTATTGTTGGCAGCATATTGTCAATCCTTATAATAGTGTTTGGCGGCAGCTATTTTATAGCCAATCTTTCAACGCTGGGCGGGGGTGGTCCTTCAACTCCTTATGCGCAGGGCGGTTTTGCCGGTGCAATGATTTTATATATACTGATAATTGTTGCCTTTCTGGTGCCTTGCTTTTTCAGGTTGAAATTTGCCAACAAAATGCTGAAGGCGCTGGCTGCATCAGACCAGGAGCTGCTGAACGAGTCTTTAAGGCAATTTAAAATTTACAGCAACTATTGGGGTGTTTTAACCATATTAATGATTGCTTTTTATGCATTAATATTCATTTTTGTGATCATTGCTATAGGAATGGCAGGCCGCACCCGTTTTTAATACTGATATAAACTTGCTGATAATGGAAGAAAACAACCTGGAGGAAGCCTCGTTTTTTGATATTCAAATATCCGGCAGTGTATCTCTTTCTTTAACCAAAGCTGCGAGATGGGCTAAATTACTGGCTATTTTTACAACTGCCTTCGTAGTGCTGTTTGTATTGGTTATTGTAATATCGCTGCGCGACGCAAATCGTATTAACCAACCAGTAGTTATGATAATCATGGCATCTGCACTAATAATAGCCGTGCTGGTGGTTGCTGGCCTTATTGCCCTGCTGTTTGGTTTTTCTAATAAAATTAAAAATGGGTTGCTTACGTTTGATACTGCCCTGCTTGAACGCGGAATAGCTTTACTCAAACTATATTTTATCGTTACGGGTATTGTATACTTGCTTGCCTTGCTGACTGTTGTTACAGGGTTGGTGGTTAGAATAGTAAATAATTAGTTAGTATATGGAAAACCAGGATACAAAGGTTTCAGCTTTTGGGTTTGCGTTTTCTCCAAAAATGAAGGATGATTTGCGCACAGCGGCTGCCTGGGCGCAAATTGTTGCTGTTACAGGCTTTGTTACATCTGCATTGGTGCTGGTAACAAACCTGGTGGCAGAACGGTTTTTACAAGCTATTTTTTCCGCAGTTATAAATGTACTCATCAATGTGTACCTGCTTCGGTTTGCTCAACAAACAAAAAAAGGGCTTGAAAATATAGATCAAAACGATATGGAAGCAGGGGCTAACCAGCTACACCTGTATTTTAAAGTGTATGGCATTATTATGATAGCCATTGCGGGCATTTTGCTGCTGGCTTTCCTGTCTGTACTTATTTATACTAACCGGTTTTAAATAATATAAGTGCCGCTAATCAATCGGCTAAGCTATTTGGTAGAAAGGTAGTTGTAGTCTTTTAACAACGTTTCTAAAAAGGTTACCGGGTGTTGTTTGGTGTGTATGTTAAGGGCTGCCTCTATTTTACTGGCAGTTCTTTCAGCCAGGGCGTAATCATTCTTTTTTAGTACGGTGTTGAATACAGATTTAATAATGTTCAAATCCCTGTCCGACAGGCGCATTACTTCAGGGAAAACAGGCACATAGCTGGCTTCTGTTTCCATAAAAACGGTATCGTCAAGCCCGGCTTTTGTACGCAGGTTTATCAGTATAGTACCTGCGGCAAGGTCGCCAAGGCGCTGAGATTTTTTAGTAACGATAATACAAATAGTATCCGCCAAAATAAACAGGAAAAAGAACGCAAGCTGGGGCGATTGAAGAAGCTGTTCGGCATTAGAAGGTAGTATAAACAGGAAATAAAGTACCAGGTTTAGCATCAGCAGGTCCGATACACGCAGCAGCCATCTTATTAAAAACTGGCTTAAAGTGGCATTGCCCCCAGTTTCGTTAATTACGCCAATTCCCACAATTTTTTTACCAAGGGTTTGCCCGTTAAAAGTGCTTTCCATTACCAAAGGGTAAAACGATATGGGCACCATAATAACCAAACTAACCCAATACCAGTTTTTGGCAATAACAGCCGATTTTGATTTTTCTGAAACCAGCCCAATTACGGTGAAAACAACAATTACATAAACAATGGCAATTAAAACATCAAGCATCCAGGCAAACAGCCTTTTATGAAAGTCGGGTATATCAAAATCAAGCTCAATATTAAAAGGGGTTAGTACTTTAAACCTGCTCATAAACTGCTAATAATAAATAAAATTATGTTTTTGTGTTGGGGGTAACAAGTATTTAATTATTTTGGAAGCAAATTTGTTGATTGAGAGAAGCCCTTTTTATAAAAAAGAACAAAGAGCGCTGGGAGAATATAACAAAAACCCCATCCACCAACCCGGATGAAATGGCCCTTGAATTTACCCAGTTGGTAGACGACCTGGGCTATGCCAAAACTTTTTACCCGCACAGCAAGGTAACCCGGTTTTTAAATACAGAAGCCTCAAAACGTTATTTGTCTATTTACCGCAACCGCCGCGAGGAGCGCAACCGCCTGGTTAAATTGTTTAAATACGATATACCGCTTACTGTAACTAAACACTACATTGTGCTGCTGGTGTGTTTGGTATTGTTCCTGTTATTTTATTCAGTAGGCTTTTTTTCATCTATGAAAGATGAGCATTTTGTAAGAGAGATAATGGGCGATGCCTACGTAAACCAAACCCAGGAAAACATAGCAAAAGGCAACCCGTTTGGCATTTACCAGCGGGATAATCCCTTTTTTATGTGGTTGGGTATTATGGTAAACAACATAAGGGTATCGTTTTTTTACTACCTGCAAGGCATTATCCCTTTCTTTTTTGTGGCGTACAGCCTGGTGGAAGAAGGCATAAGGTTAGGCGCGTTTGAGTATATGTTTTATGCAAAAGGCCTGGGCAACCAGTTTTTTTTAGTGGTAATGATTCATGGTACGCTCGAGCTGTCTGCCCTTATTATTTCCGGCGCAGCAGGCATGATTGTTAGCAAAAGCATGTTGTTTCCCGGTACAAACACCAGGCTGCAATCGCTAAAACAAGGAGCAAAGGATGGTGCGAAAATAATTATTGGTTTAATACCCGTATTTATGACGGCCGCTTTTTTTGAAGGGTTTGTAACCCGTTATGCCCACATGCCCCTTTGGTTAAGCCTTAGCATACTTACAGCCTCTTTGTTGTTTGTGGTGGGCTATTTTGTTATTTACCCTGTAAGGCTTTACAGGCGTATAAAAAAGGAGATGGGGCTGCTGCATGCTTAATAAATATACAAAATATATAGTGTTGGTGTTTGGCTGTTGCCTAGGTATTGTTTTTACAGCCCGTTGCCAGCAGGCTGATACCACTTACACCGCTACAGATTCAGTAGCGGTGGATTCAGCAGGCGGTGATGTTACCAGCGACACCTCTTATGCAGAAGCCGATACCGCTTCAGCCGCTGCACTAAACAAGTTTTTACTCAAAAGCGACAGCTTGGCCATCTATCCCCGGCAAATACCGGATAAGGAGGTGAAAAAAATAACATCGGATGATGCTTTTTGGTATGCAGGTAAGCCATTACCTAAAAACAAACCGTTAAAACAAAGTAACCAAAACTGGGGGCCTGCGGTTGTTGTTATTTTTTGGGTGTTTATTGGCGCTTGCTTTATTGCCATACTGGTGTTATTACTGGTAAATAGCAAAACCTGGGTTTTTGCCCGAAAGGCGAAGCAAATTAAAGGGGAGGAGGATGCCGCAGTTACAGACGATGCTGAGGGAAATATTTTTGAAATGGATTTTGAGGCCCGTATAGCCAAAGCGCTGGAAGCGCAGGATTATCGCCTGGCTACCCGCCTGTTGTTTTTGCGCCTGCTGCGCAGCATGGCCGAACGTAACATTATTAGCTACGGTATTGAAAAAACCAATATGGATTACCTTTTTGAACTTGGTCAATCTAAATATTTTAAAGAGTTTTCTGTGGCAACACGCAACTACGAGTATGTGTGGTATGGCAATTTTGCTATACAGCAAAGCCAGTTTATGTATGTACAGCAGCGGCTTAACGAGTTAAACAGTAAAATAATCAACTAATTTGGGCAAAAGAATATTATATATCATTACCGGGGTATGTGTACTGGCCATTCTGTTATTTTTGGTTTTTCGCCCACGCGAAAAATCATTCGACAAAAGGGTGGTACTTGATAAAAATTACAAAATACCCTACGGGTTGTATGTAATACGTAACCTTTTGCCTGCCACTTTTCCCGGAAGTAAGGTTTGGGAAAACAGGCAGTCGCCCGAGCAATGGTATTACGAGGACTCCGCCAAAAATGGTAACAGCCTGTTTTTTTTAGTGAGTGAGCAGTTTAACCCCAATAAAGAGGAACTCAACGACCTTTTGAATTTTGTTGAAAATGGTAACCATGTATTTATTTGCACCAGTGATATGAACCAAACAGCCAAGGTGTATTTTGGCATTGGGGAAGAGTTTGATGGCTCCGGTGAAGATTTTTTTACCTTTAGAAAAGATTCTGGCCTTGTAAGCCTGTTGAAACCGCCTTACAAAGACAGTATCTCCTATTTCAATCCCGGTTATAACTATTCCTCGCATTTTTTTGGGGTAGACTCTTTGCATTATAATGTGCTGGGTAAGGATAGTGCAGGCTATCCCAATTTTATTACCGTAAGGGCGGGCAAGGGCAGCTTTTATCTGCACAGTAACCCCATGCTTTTCGCCAACTATTTTTTACTGTACAAAAACAACCTGGGCTATCTTCAAAATGCGCTTTCATTAATACCCGCGGATAAGAAAAAAATTATATGGGACGAATACTTTGTATACCGCTCTGGCCAAAACAGCAACAAAGATACCCCATCCCCTTTTAGGGTACTATGGGCTGTACCTGCCTTCCGCTGGGCTTTTATCATCTCACTGGTATTGCTGGCGTTGTATATAATACTCGGGGCCAAGCTAATGCAACGGGTGGTGCCGCTTTATGCTAAACCTAAAAACGAAACGCTGGAATTTGCCAAAACCATTGGGCGGCTGTACTACGAAAAGGGCGACCATACCAACCTGGCAGGCAAAATGGCCACCTATGTGCTGGAGCATATACGCAACCGGTACTTTATAAAAACAACAACGCTGGATGATGATTTTATACAGGCCCTGTCAAGCAAATCTGGCTACAGCGGGGAAAGTGTAAAAGAAATGGTAGGCCATCTTAATTACATACAGTCTGGCTATAAGGTTAACGAGCAGCAACTTGCAGAGATATACGCATCATTTTCAAAATTTTATAAACACACATCCTGATGGACGATATTATATTTGAACAGCGCACAGACCTGACTCAACTTAATGAGGCAGTTTTTGCCATCACCAACGAGATAAAGAAGGTGATAGTAGGGCAGGAGGAGATGGTGAAGCTTATTGTGGCAGCCATACTGGCCGATGGGCACGTACTTATTGAAGGCGCACCAGGTGTGGCCAAAACACTCACCGCAAAACTGGTGGCAAAAACCCTGGCGGTTGATTTTAGCCGTATACAGTTTACGCCCGACCTTATGCCGAGCGACGTGCTGGGGACCTCCATTTTTAACCCGCGCGACTCTAATTTCGAATTTAAAAAAGGCCCTGTTTTCAGCAATATTGTGCTGATTGATGAAATTAACCGCGCCCCGGCAAAAACACAGGCAGCGTTGTTTGAGGTGATGGAGGAGCGGCAGGTAACTATGGATGGGCAATCGTACGCTATGGCTGTACCATTTATGATAGTGGCTACTCAAAACCCCATTGATTACGAAGGTACCTATCGCCTGCCCGAAGCGCAGTTAGACAGGTTTTTGTTTAAAATAAACGTGCCCTATCCCACCGAGGAGCAGGAGGCAACCATACTAGGCCGCCTGCATGCGCTGGGCAATACGGAGGTAATCAATTCCATAAGCCCGGTACTTTCTGCGGAGCAGATAGCCCATGTGCGCAGGGTGGTAAAGCAAATTGTGGTAGAAGAAAAGCTGCTGCAGTTTATAGCTAAAATAACGGTTACAACGCGCAGCCATAAGTCAATATTTTTGGGTGCCTCGCCACGCGCCTCGCTGGCACTGCTTAATGCAGCCAAAGCCATTGCAGCCATGAGCGGGCGCGACTTTGTAATACCCGATGATATTGTTTATGTGGCCCCTTCTGTATTAAGGCACAGGCTGCTGTTAACACCCGATAAAGAAATGGAAGGCATTACAACCGATGATGTTATTAAACAGGTGATACATTCATTAGAAATACCGCGATAATATTAATGAAAGGTTTTATACGCTTTTACCATAGTTTTTACCTTACACAACGGCTGTACATAGCCGGTGCTGCCATCGCGTTGCTGTTCGCTCTGTCGTTTTACGCACCGCCGCTGGAAGATGTTGCGTTTATACTGCTGTTGTTTATTTGCATAGCAATGCTGCTTGATGTTGTTATGGTGTACGGTAAAAACGCGGTTAAAGCCCGCCGCATTTGTTCGCCCCGGTTTAGTAATGGCGACGATAATACGGTAACCCTTCAACTTTATAACAAGTACACTTTTACAACACAGGTAACGTTGATTGATGAGCTGCCGGTGCAGTTTCAGCAACGTAACTGGCAGCGTAAACTAACCCTGGCTGCGGGCGAAAATACCTCGGTTGTTTATACCTTACGCCCTTTTGAACGGGGGGAATATGCCTTTGGTAACATTATTGCCCTCATAAAAAGCCCGCTGCAACTGGTGCAGCGCCGTTATTATATTGATGCTGCCCAGGTGGTTTACGTATACCCATCGTACCAGCAAATGCGCAAATACAGCCTGGCAGGGGTAAGCAACGAGTTGCAGGAAGCCGGTGCAAAGCGCCTGCGCAAATCGGGCCACAGTATTGAGTTTGAGCAGATAAAGGAGTATGTGCGCGGGGATGATTACCGTACCGTTAACTGGAAGGCCTCTGCCCGCAAAGGACAATTGATGGTGAATACATTTGTTGATGAAAAGAGCCAGCAGATGTATTGCCTTATTGATAAAAGCAGGGCCATGAAAATGCCTTTTGGGGGCATGACACTGCTGGACTATGCTATTAATGCAAGCCTGGTGCTAACCAATGTGGCTTTGCAAAAACAGGATAAAGCGGGCTTGCTTACGTTTGCCCAAAAAACGGATACGTTTGTGCCTGCCGAGAAAAAATCGGTACAGATGGAAGCTGTTCTGGAAGCATTGTACAACCAGCAAACAAAGTTTTTAGACCCCGATTACGAAAACCTGTATGCTTACATACGCAGCCGCATAAAGCAGCGCAGCCTGCTGGTGCTGTTTACCAATTTTGAATCGCTGCACGGTTTGCAGCGCCAAATGCCTTACCTGCAAAAAATAGCCCATTACCACCTGCTGATGGTAGTATTCTTCGAGAACACAGAGATTGACAGCCTGCTGCAAAAAAATGCAGACAATACAGAGGATATTTACAAACAAACCATTGCCGAAAAGTTTGCTTTTGAAAAAAGGCAGATGGTAAAGGAACTGAATAACCAGGGCATTTTAGCCGTACTTACCGCACCGGAAAAACTTACCATAAATGCGTTGAATAAGTATTTGGAAGTAAAGGGTAAGCAAATGTTGTAGAGGGGATAAAATGTGCTTTATTCAAACACACTTAATTTTGAGAGGAAATTGCGCTTTTTATAAAACAAATTAGTCGAGGGCATCTTTCATTAGGTTACATCAATATTTGTATTTTTTAGATGCTATATTATTCTTCAGCTCAGGTTTTCTTTCTTAAAACTTTTGGGTACAGGATGTTAAGATATTAAGCCCTTGGCTCCCTTCACTTTTCCCAAAACTTCCACCAGTTTTTTTGCAGCGGTTTTTCCTTAAGTGCTTCCCAAACGCCATCGTTAAAGGGCTCGCTGGTATATGCTTTGGTAATGTGGTGCGCGTAAAGGTAAAGGCTGTCTTCGGGCCCGTTTTTAAACCGCTTCATAACCTTTTGCATGGGCCACATGGTAATGCCATCACTAAAGGCAATGGTGGCATTTATACCCGCAGCAGGGGCGTTGTCGTCGGTTTCCCAAACAGCGCCGGGTACATGCTTTATAATGGTTTCGCCTACATAAGCACCCACCGAAAAAAGAACAGCCCCCAGGTTTTGCGACAGCCTGCCGCCTTTTACAGCCTGGCCATTGGTTGAGTGCAGCGCAAAAAAACGGTCCGTTTCAACAAGGCTGCCAATACTGTAATCCAACACTAATTTGTCGGCAGCAAATGCATTTACCAACCATTCAGCCTGTGTTAATATATCTTCCTTTAATGTTGCCATGTATTAAGCAGTTGTGGTGTAACCGTTTTGCTTTACAATAATAATGCTATTGAGTAAATATTGCGTTAGCTGGCATGCTTAAAATTGCATGCCGTTTATTAACAATAACATAAAACCGTAAAGCAGCAGGTTAAACGGCCCGGTGTTAGTTTTAGTTTTTAAATAACTGTTGCGTGTATATAAACACGCGACAGTAATAACGGCTTTACATAGGGATATATTATTTTAAACCTGGCTAAACATATAATCAATTAAATTTGCTTTTTGTTTAGTATTACTTAACAACTCGCGCTTACAGAAAAGTGATATTATATGATTAAAATGGTAGTATTCGATATGGCTGGCACCACCGTAAACGAGAATAACGTAGTGTATAAAACAGTACATAAAGCAATTGAGCAGGCTGGTTATAAAGTTAGCTTTAAACAGGTGCTTGCCAACGGTGCTGGTAAGGAAAAATTGCAGGCCATAAAGGATATTCTGCGTATCGACCTTAGTGTTGATGATGAGCAAATAGCCAAAACCATACACAAAAATTTTGTGGCCCTGCTGGAAGAGGCTTACGAACACCTGGATGTGCAGCCTGAAGATGGCGCGGAAGAAGTATTTGCCGCACTTAAACAGCAAAATATATATGTGGTACTCAATACCGGTTACGACCGTAAAACTGCCAGCAGCCTGCTGGTGAAGTTAGGTTGGCAGCCCGGTGACCAGATTGACCTGCTGGTTACCGCCAGCGATGTACCCCATAACCGCCCTAAGCCGGATATGATACATTATGCCATGAAGCATTTTGGTATTGAGGATGGCAAACAGGTTGCAAAAGTGGGCGACTCCGCCATTGATATAGAGGAAGGCCAGAATGCAGGTTGTGGCCTTAGTATTGGGGTTACCACCGGGGCGCATACCAGGGAGCAATTAGCTGCACAGCATCCGGCATTCATCATCAACAGTCTTAGGGAATTGCCCGCTTTAGTGGCGCAAGCGTAAATAATTTGTATATAACAATCATCCCCGTCTATTTAAAAGTAAATAGCAGTTGCTTTTTAAATATTATTATTACAATCACGAACAACGCGGGAATTAATCTATTCCAAATTGAGCGGGGATGTTTTAGTTGCAATGCTTCCAAAAAAACAATTGCAATCGAAATTAGAGTTGAT
>CAZRDD010000087.1:0-4280 GCA_964598675.1 uncultured Parafilimonas sp. | reverse complement strand
ATAACAGTATCAGGTTCGACAAGATGCCGGATTGCCTGGAAAATAATTTCAGCAAAAAAACATATAATAGCGCTTAGCCCGGTTAATTGACTTAGCGTGATGGTGGGTATTTTTTCAATTGCCTTTTTCTGAAAGAAATAAAAAGTTACAATTACTGTTAAAAGAATAAGCGCCCCATCTGTTTTTAAATTAGTATGGGGTATATATTCTGGCAACTGTGTAAAATAGTAATCAATAAAATACCATTGCAACAAATAAGCTACAGTTAAAAAAACAGTAGTATAAATTAGTGGCCTTGTCAGGAGTTTTAGCATTTGAATAAAATTAGTGGTTATCTAAAAATACCTAGTAGGTTTTTATTTATAAGTGTTATGCTGCATCAATCTCAATGTGCCATGCATACAGCCCCTCTTTTTCAAATACTCCCCCGGCTAAAAACCGGCTTAAAAATTCAGCAAATGAACTTGTAAGGTTAAGCACCTTGCCGCTGCCTGTTTTATTGAAAATAATATAATCATTGTTGTCATCAGGGTTTATTTCTATATACCATATATCCGAATAAGTCATATACTCTGCAATATTATAAAACCCTTCTTCCTCGTTTCTGCTTAGCTCTTCAAGTGGTATAATTCTAAAAAGATCTTCTGCTGATTCAAACCCGTTGCTAAACCGGTAAAATGTTTTTAAATCATCAGGAGGCGTTATGTTAAGAAGCTTTTCAATGTATTCAATTTGCTCAATGGTTGCTGCAGAATATAGTGTTATACCGTAAGTTTTATGATGGGGCTGTAATATGAGTATTATTTCAGATATAGTCATAAGGGGGGCTTATTAGGTTTGCATATTAGATGGAAATCCTATACGAACATAAATATAGGTTTCAATACATTTAACTACAACATACATGATAATTTATCATGTATTCTTAAACCCTGCAACGCATATTTCAATCTTCTGGCCAATCGTTACCTTTGCGGTATGAAAAAGGTGGTTTTTAGCGATTTGGGGCAAACGCGGTATAAGGAAGCGTGGGATTACCAGGAACAATTGCTGCAGCAAAATGTGGCCCTTAAAACAGCAGCCCGTAATAACGGGGGGCTGGATGATGGAACATTGGCTACTACCGACAGGCTGCTTTTTACCGAGCATTTTCCTGTGCTTACATTGGGTAAAAGTGGCAAGCAAACCAATGTATTGTTAAATGAGGCCCAGCTTGAGCAGCAGGGCATTGAATATTATCATATAAACCGTGGTGGAGATATTACATTTCATGGTCCGGGCCAAATAGTGGGCTACCCAATACTTGACCTGGAGCATTTTAAAACCGACCTTGGCTGGTACCTGCGCAGCCTGGAGGAAGTAATTATATTAACCCTTGCGGAGTACGGCCTTAAGGGGGAACGCAGTCCCGGTGAAACAGGTGTTTGGCTTGATGCCAGCATTAAAGGCAGGGAACGTAAAATTTGTGCTATGGGCATACGTTGCAGCCGCTGGATAACCATGCACGGTTTTGCGCTTAATGTAAATACCAACCTAAACTATTTTAGTTATATCATACCCTGTGGCATACAGGGCAAGCAGGTAACATCGCTGGCTAAGGAACTTGGCCACAACGTGCCGCTTGATGAGGTGAGGCAATTGCTTAAACAAAACTTTGAACGGGTATTTGAGGCTGCCCTTGTTTAATTTGCCACTAATCAAACAGCCCGGCTTTAGGGCCAGGCTGCTTGATTAGTCTTTTTTTGCAAAGGTTAAAAATCGCTTTGCAGGTATATCTTGCTCTTTTCAATTACTTTTTCATCCTGGTAAAGCTCAAAATAAAACCAGCCAGCATGTAAAAAATTGGTTTTATCTAATATTACGTCCGTGTCATTCACTTTGTTTATGGTAAATAAGTGGCCGCCGTTATCGTTTTTAAACACCAGTTTGTATTTCTTCAATTTAGCATCGGGTAGTTTTATTTCTACAAACCCCTCCTGGTTAAGGCCTATATAGCCGTTAAAAAGGTCGGTGCTTGGGTGCTGGTAAGTCTTTATCACCATTTCGTTGCTGCCAACAAATACCAAAGTATCCTTGGTATTATTCTTTATTGAATCGCGAAACCTCTCAAATTCTGATGCTTTAAGCCGGGCCAGTACGTTTTGCATGTTTTTTACCGTAAAGGTCCTTTCCCTGTAAGGCTCTTTGCCTGATTTGCCTACTTCGTCCTCACTTTCTGGTATTGATTCCGGGCTTTTTGATTGGGTAAAAAAGTAGGCCCCGCTGGTTAATACATAAAATATCCGGTAGTAAACCTTGCCAGTGTATTCCTTATTATCCATAAAGCCATTGTCGGGCAGGCTGGGCGATAAAGGTTCGAATACAGTGCCAAAATTTCTAAGGCTGTCGTAGGAAACCTGCACATTTACCTGCATCAGCCCCTCACCAAATTGATTGGTCCAGCTGATGCGCGTGCGGTTAATGCCAAAACTTTCTAACGAAAAGTCGGGCAGGCTGTCCTGCGCTTTAGCCTCTGGTATTATAAAAATACTGCAAAGTATTAAGGTTAAAAGTAACTTAAACATATTGGTGGTTTGTTAGGTTTAGTACAAATATAAGCTTACGAGGCAACTTAAAAAGGCAGAACACCGGCTTTTAACGATGTGTTGCCCTGCAAGCCGCCGCTGTGTATCATTAATACCCTTGCACCGGCAGGCAGGGTATGGTTTACAATCATTTCTTTAACGGCAAATAGTGTTTTGGCTGTATACACAATATCGGTAGGCAGGCTGTAATTGCCCCATGCATCCTGCATAAATTCCAGCAATTCAGCGGGGTGTTTTGCATAGCCGCCAAAATGAAAGTCGTGTACAATATTGTAGCTGCCATGTGGCACTTCATTCAGTACCAGTGCGTTTACCTCATCTTCAATAGAAAAATTATTTTTTAAAACACTTACACCAATAACATGCTGGTGCGTGCTGCTGGCATTTATTAAACCTGCAAGCATGGTTCCGGTACCCGTTGCACAAACAATGTGGGTATAGTTTTGAACATCGGGAGCGTATTGTAAAATTTCTGCTGCCCCCTTAGCCCCTAATATTCCATAACCCCCTTCATCTATAACATACGTATTTCCATTTGTAACGGTTGACTGGCGTTGTTGCTTAAATTCCTCCCTGCTTAAAAATACCAGTTTCATATTATAACCGGCAGCATTCTTAAGGGTTTCACTTTGCTCTGCAGGTTTTTCACCTCGTATAATTCCGGTACAGGCAAAGCCCTGCTCCCGGCAGGCGAAGGCCACTGCCACTATATGGTTGGAGTATGCACCCCCAAAGGTGATGATTTCTGTAAAGCCCTTTTGTGCGGCATCTTCAAGATAATATTTAAGTTTAAACCATTTGTTACCACTAACTATGGGGTGCAGCTTATCTAACCGCAGCACATTAACGGTTGTGCCTGTTGTTAGCCATGATGCTTCAACGGGTTGAATATTAATATTTTTAAAAGCCAGCTTATTTTGCAAACACATGATAACGGTTTAATATTGCAAACTACTTTGTTAAAGCAGGTTTTCCTAAATTAAAATAACCAATATTAGTATGCAACCTACACTCGTTATTCTGGCAGCAGGTATGGCCAGCCGTTATGGCAGTATGAAGCAGATACAGTCATTTGGCCCTTCTGGCGAAACTATTATGGATTACTCCATTTACGATGCCATTGGCGCAGGGTTTAAAAAAGTGGTGTTTATTATAAGGGAAGATTTTGCCGAGAATTTTAAAGCCATATTTGAGCCTAAACTGGCTGGTAAAATTGAAACGGGCTATGTTTACCAAAGCCTTACATCGTTTACCGGCACTACGCCAATACCGTCTGAAAGAACAAAGCCCTGGGGTACTGCCCATGCGGTTCTTTGCTGTAAGGGTACTGTAACCGGCCCTTTTGCCGTTATAAATGCAGATGATTTTTATGGTAAGGATGCTTTTGTTAAAGCTTACGATTTTTTAGTTAACAGGTGCAGCAACGAGAGAATGGCTGTTTTGGGCTACGAACTGGCCAATACCCTAAGCGATAACGGCAGCGTTAGCCGTGGCGTTATTGAAACCAACGATAAAAATGAAATGTCGGGTATTACCGAGCGTTTAAAAATTTACAGGAAGGACAATATTATTGTTTTTGAAGATGGTGATACACTTACCGAGTTGCCAGAAAGTACAAGCGTAAGCATGAACTTTTTTTGCTATTCTCCGGCTTATATTGATATGTGCGAGAAGGAGTTTCACAGCTTTCTGGCT